>DASUGV010000100.1:0-6076 GCA_036273835.1 Rhodocyclaceae bacterium | reverse complement strand
CACCAAAACTGCTGCGGTATCCAAGCCCTCGGCTGTTTCCATCGCTGCTGTCTCCACGGCTGCTTCTTCACCGGTTGCGCAAACTGCGCCCGTACAAAAATCGCAAGTGGCAGTCGCAGATGCTTCCGCACCAGCGTCCGTGCCTGCAACATCTCCGGTAGCGCAGGAAAGCGCGCCAGTGTCCAAACCCGAATCAACGATGGATGCGTCGGCCGCGGTCAAGCCGGATGCATTCAAGGCTGAAGCGCCCAAAGTAGTCGTGACGACCACACCGGCACCGGTGACTGCCTCAGCACCACCGGCTTCAACTGCGACAACTTCAACGACACCGGATTTATTCATTACGCAAGCAATGCAGAAGAAGATCACGTTGCAGTTTCGCGATGCAACGGTACGTTCGCTCTTCGACATTATCGGCAAGACGTCCGGCTTGAATGTCATCGTGGATAAAGACGTGCCGATGGACATGAAGACAACGGTCTACCTGAACAACACGACGATCGAAGGCGCCATCAAGAAAATTCTGATGACTACCCAATTGGCATATCGCGCGCTCGATGACAACACCATTCTGATATATCAGGACGTGACGCCCAAGCAGCGCGATTACCAGGATCTGGTCGTGCGAAGTTTTCTGCTCAGCAATGCGGACGTCAAGGTCGTGGCAAACAGCCTCAAGACGCTGCTCAAGTTCAGAGACATCGTGATCGACGAAAAGCTCAACATGATCGTCGTGCGCGACACGCCCGAGGCGGTTCGTCAGGCGGAAAAGCTCATCGCCATGTACGACGTTCCCGAACCGGAAGTAATGCTCGATGTCGAAGTTGCCGAAGTCAGCCGGACTTTGCTCGAAGATCTGGGCGTCGACTGGCCGGCTCAGGTATCGCTGACACCACTGCCGATACAGCAGTCGACGACCGGTGTCACGACGACAGATCCGACCACCGGCGCTATTACGACCAGCGGAGGAACGACTTCGCAACTTACGTTGAACGACCTATTGCATCTCAGTTCTCACAATATTGGCGTCGGTGTAGGCTCGCTCAGCATCAATGCGCATCGCAACGATGGCGATGTCAAGACGCTGGCCAATCCGCGTATCCGGGTCAAGAACAAAGAGAAGGCCAAGATATTGATTGGCCAGCGCGTTCCAAACGTCACGGCGACTACAACTTCCACGGGTGTGGTGGGCGACAGCATCAACTATGTGGATGTGGGCCTCAAGCTGGAGGTTGAACCGCAGATTTATGCGGACGGTCAAGTGGTGATCAAGCTCAATATGGAAGTCAGCACCATTCTCGATTCGATTACCACTAAGAGCGGCACCGTTGCCTATCGGCTGGGCACTCGAACGGCCACGACCGTGCTTCGTCTGAAGGACGGCGAAAACCAGACGCTTGCCGGACTGATCGAGGACGACAACACGACTTCGACATCCAAAGTTCCTGGACTAGGAAGTATTCCGTTGATCGGTCATTTGTTTTCCACCAAACATGACGACAAGACCAATACGGAAATCGTGTTGTCGATTACGCCGCGTTTGGTTCGAGGTATCAACCGTCCGCCGAAGGATGCAGCGGAATTCGATGCCGGCAGTGCGAATACCATTCGTGGCCATCGCGACGGCGATGATATCGTGACTCCCGTGCCCGATTTCAATACACCTCAGATGCCGCCGCCGCAGATGCCGCTTCCACCGGGTATCCAGCCGCGTACCGATGGAGAGCGGCCGACCAATCGTTCGGATTGATCGATCGCGTTCATAGGCGGCTGCTTTGCGAAATATGACAAATGGATTGATTTCGGATCTGGCGGCTGGCTTGTCCAGGCGCGCTTCTTCAGCTGGAAGGAAGATGCGTGCCTTCACGCTGGTCGAATTGATGATCGTGATGGCCATCATCGCACTGCTGTTGACGCTGGCTGTGCCCAGATACTTTCACGGCCTGGACAAATCGAAGGACGTCGTGCTGATGGAGAATCTGCGCATTACGCGCGACGTCATCGATAAGTTCTACAGTGACAACGGGCGCTATCCCGATTCGCTCAACGAGTTGGTAGAGACTAAATATTTACGTGGTCTTCCCTACGATCCGGTGACGGAAAGTTCGCGCACCTGGCTCATCGTTCCGCCGGAACCGCCTTATAAGGGCGAGGTGTACGACATCAAAAGCGGTGCGCGCGGCGTGGCCCAGGACGGCCGCCCATACTCGTCGCTCTAGCGGGGCTGCGCATCCGGGGGGCATTACGTCACGATGGCTTACGGAAGGTAATGTGACCGTTGTCGACATCCACCACGACCGTATCTTTCGCCGTAAAACGGCCTTCAAGTATTTCCTTTGCCAGCGGGTTTTCAATATTCTGCTGGATCGCACGTTTCAGCGGCCGCGCGCCATAAACCGGATCGAAGCCCGCTTGCGCGATCTCCGCCAGTGCTTCGTCGGACGCGGTCAATCCAATTTCCAGCCGTGCCAGCCGTTTTTGCAAATATCCCAATTGAATTTTTGCAATTGACTGAATGTGTTCCTTGGCCAGCGCGTGGAATACGACTACCTCGTCGATGCGATTAAGAAACTCCGGGCGAAAGTGGCTCTTCACTTCGCCCATGACGGCTTCCTTGACAACCGCATAGGGTTCCGCCGTCATTTGCTGAATCATCTGGCTTCCAAGGTTGGAAGTCATGACGATCACTGTATTCTTGAAATCCACGGTGCGACCCTGTCCATCCGTCATGCGTCCGTCATCGAGCACTTGCAGCAGCACATTGAAGACGTCCGGATGCGCTTTTTCTACTTCGTCGAACAAAATGACCGAGTAGGGTTTGCGGCGTACCAGTTCGGTTAGGTAACCGCCTTCGTCGTAGCCGACGTAACCGGGCGGCGCGCCGATGAGCCGCGCCACGGCATGCTTTTCCATGAACTCGCTCATGTCGATGCGGATGAGATGATCCTCCGAGTCGAACAGAAATCCGGCAAGCGTTTTGCATAGCTCCGTTTTGCCGACACCTGTCGGTCCGAGAAACAGAAACGAACCGTAGGGACGATTTTCTTCCGACAAGCCTGCGCGCGAACGGCGGATAGCGTCCGCTACCAGACTCACCGCTTCATCCTGCCCCACCACGCGCGCGTGCAGGTAGTCCTCCATTTTCAGTAGCTTTTCGCGTTCGCCCTGCAACATCTTGGAGACCGGAATGCCCGTGGCGCGCGAGACGACTTCGGCAATTTCTTCGGCACCGACTTGCGTGCGCAGCAGCGTATTTTTCTTTTTCTCGGACGTACCCGCCTCAGCTGCTTTGAGTTGCGCTTCCAGTTGCGGCAATTCGCCATATTGCAACTCGCTCATGCGTTGCCAATTGCCCGCACGCTTCGCCTCGTCCATTTGCTGGCGCAACTTCTCGATGGCTTCCTTGATATGCTGACTGCCCGCGACCTGCGCCTTCTCGGTTTTCCATACTTCATCGAGATCGGCGTATTCGCGTTCGAGCTTGGCGATCTCCTCTTCGATCAGGCCAAGACGCCGCCGCGAACCTTCGTCCTTCTCCTTCTTGACGGCTTCGCGTTCGATCTTTAGTTGGATCAAACGACGATCGAGCTTGTCCATCGCTTCCGGTTTGGAATCGATTTCCATGCGGATGCGCGCGGCTGCCTCGTCGATCAAATCGATGGCCTTGTCCGGCAGGAAGCGGTCAGTGATGTAGCGATGACTGAGTTCAGCCGCCGCGACGATCGCCGGGTCGGTGATGTCGACGCCATGATGCAATTCGTATTTTTCCTGCAGACCGCGCAGGATGGCGATGGTGTTTTCTACGCTGGGTTCGTCAACCAGCACTTTCTGGAAGCGGCGTTCGAGTGCCGCGTCTTTTTCTATGTACTTGCGATATTCGTCCAGCGTTGTTGCGCCAATGCAGTGCAGCTCGCCGCGCGACAAGGCCGGCTTCAGCATGTTGCCGGCATCCATCGCCCCTTCGGCTTTGCCCGCGCCGACCATCGTGTGCAGTTCGTCGATGAAGACGATGATCTGGCCTTCTTCCTTGGCAATGTCATTCAACACTGCCTTGAGGCGTTCCTCGAATTCGCCGCGATACTTGGCGCCCGCCAGCAATGCGGCCATGTCCAGCGACAATACGCGCTTGCCTTTAAGGGTTTCGGGCACCTCGTCATTGACGATACGCTGGGCCAGACCTTCGACGATCGCTGTCTTGCCCACGCCGGGTTCGCCGATCAGCACTGGATTATTTTTGGTGCGGCGTTGCAGAATTTGAATGGTGCGGCGAATTTCGTCATCGCGTCCGATGACGGGATCGAGTTTTCCATGGCGCGCACGTTCCGTGAGATCGACGCAGTATTTTTTCAACGCCTCGCGCTGGGATTCGGCATCCTGGCTACCGACCGAAGCACCACCGCGCACGGCCTCGATAGCTGCTTCCAGAGCGGCCAGTGACGCACCATGCTGTTGGAATAATCGCCCCGTTTCGCCTTTGTCCTTGAGCAATGCCAGCAGGAACATTTCGCTGGAGATGAACTGATCGCCGCGTTTCTGCGCCTCGCGGTCGGTCACATTAAGCAAGTTACTCAGATCGCGCCCCACTTGGACTTCGCCACTCGTACCCTGTACTTGCGGTAAGTTGTCGATAGTTTTTTCCAGCGCGCTGCGCAAAGGCGGCACATTGACGCCGGCACGCGCAAGCAACGAAGCAGTCGAACCATCGTCCTGGTTCAGGAGTGCCAACAGCATATGTTGCGGTTCGATGTATTGGCTCTCGTGGCCGACGGCAATGCTTTGCGCATCGGCGAGCGCCTGCTGGAATTTGGTAGTCAGTTTGTCGAAGCGCATACCATGCCTTCCTATCGAAATAGCTTATTGCTGAAATGGGGTCTGGTCTAGGCCTTTCAAGCAAGGAATATGCTTTAGATCATACAAAGTCATTCTAGGCACAAAGCGCTCGCAATACCTGGCAGCCGATGCTAATGTTTGCAGGCGTTTTCCGTACGTTGGATCTATTTTTATCGTTTAGCCGCCTTTACACAGGAGTGTACGATGACCAACAACAACGATCAGGCTGCCGCCGCAATTCAAAAAAAGACGCTCGAATCGGCCGTGAAGCTGGCGCAAATCTCGATTGAGAATTCACAGCGCATCCTTGAATTACAAATGCATGTGGCGCGCGAAATTTTCGAAGACGGCGTATCCAGCGCAAAAGCGCTTGCTCAAGCAAAGACGCCGCAGGAAGCGATGGAGTTGCGCACACGTTACTCGCAGCAGGCGGCGGAAAAAGTGTTTGCCTGCAGTCGCGGTATTGCAGAGATTACTGCCGACATCCAAACGGCAATGAGTAAAATGGTCAGCCAGCAACTTACCCATGGCAGTCAGGAAATCATGGAAAGTATGCAAGGCTTTCTCAAAGGCATGCCGATGCCCATGAACAATCACGCGGCGATCGAAACGCTGCAAAATAGTTTTGAAGTCGCGCGCAAGACATTGGAGCAAGTGACCAAAGCGTCGACCGATGCCATCGCATCATTTGCGCAGTCATCGACGCCGAAAAAACGCTGATCAAATTTCGGGCGTCTGTTGCGCGATGCGCACGATATGCCGCGCGGCGCTCAGGCCCGAGCGCACCGCGGCTTCGAGCGTCGCGGGGTAGGGAGAGTCGACGTAGTCGCCCGCCAATAAAAGATTCTTGACCGGCGTGACGTGCCGTGGCCGCAGCACGCCAGGACGGCATGCAAACGTGGCGCGTTTTTCTGTGATGACGGTCGACCATTTCGGTGCGGCCAGCAGCGGGAAAGCGCTTTCGAACAACGCTTCGACTGCTTGATGCGCCTGCAAGGCAATTTCCTCGCGGCTCAAATTCGAATGCGCACCGCGCGCGGAAATGACGGCCGCCAGCATACCCGGCGTTCCGCCCAACTGACCGCGATCGAATAGCCATTGCACGATGGAATTGGCCACGCCAATCATCGGCTCGGGCAATTGTATGTCTTCGTCATACAACAGATAGACCGTCGTGATCGGCTCGTAATCGAGGGCATCGATCTGTTCGCGCAACAGGCCCAATGTGTCGATACCGGATAGCAAG
>DASUGV010000099.1:0-10163 GCA_036273835.1 Rhodocyclaceae bacterium | reverse complement strand
AAGGAGCATTCCAACGGCTTGGAAGTCTTCTACTTCGACGGCGGCTTCATGACGATCTTGGGCTTGATCCACGCGTCGAATGACTTCATCGAACGGCGTGGGTTCATCTGGATCGATGCGCCCTTCTCTGTTTCGAAGTCTGGCCATCAGGCCAATATGAAATGAGATGGTGTAGTCGAGACTTGGGAAGTACTTCTGTGAATAAAGATTGGTCGAATTAGTGATGACCCACCAACGATCTTTATCCGTTGTTACATCCCAAATGTCATAGATGTCGCCAAGTACGATTTCTCGCTTCACGCGCTCGACGTGCTGGACAGTTTCGTCAGACGCCTCGATTTCGACGTAACGTGCAATGTCCTGCTCTGAGTGCGAATCGCGATCTACGCTGTATCTCCCTAGCTCGCTGGCGGGAACTGGGTGATCGTGCACCACGTATTCATCGACCGGCTTCTCTGGTTCTGTGGTTGCCATTTCGCGGCCTAACTTTAATAGGGGACGCAGTTTTGCTGGATAACATTCCACATGCCGCATCCTCCCGAATGGTCATTGCTCAAAAACCGCTTGTTGCCTATTTGCCGCTCTTGCAGTTATTTCATACAGCGCGTAGGTTGGGCTGAATGAAATGAAGCCCAACATTTCTTGTTGCATAGGTGTACGGATGTGTAACCTTCGAACGAATCTGTATTGAGAAGATATCGAAGCATTTGTCCCTCTCCTCATTATCCTAAAAGCAACGCGTCTCTTGGCTCGGCAAATGCCTGCGCAAATTAATGTTGGGCTTCATTTCATTCAGCCCAACCTACCGTGCTGTGGGTGAGTCCCTGGATTGTATTGCTAGCAAAATATTCATGAACCATGTTTCCCATCCAAGTCGGCGCTCGACTCTGCCTCAATCTCTAGACGGTAGGCTTTTCTCATTGCTTCCAATGCACTGAGGTCTCGCGGAGACAGATCTGGATAATATTGGCGTGGATTGAGGGAATGCCCCGTTTTTTCCATCCAATCTGCTTCTGCTAGCATCAAGAACGCCTCGTTGTGTGAACATTCCTCAAGCACTATGAACTCAAAAGCGTCTTCGCCATATTTATTCCATGCGTTCTGCAAGTAAGGATTGGAGTGTTTGTTGCGGCGTAACTTACGCCGATGTTCTCCCCAGCGTCTTGGTATGTTGCCTGAATAACCAATTGAACAGTCGTTCGTGCCAATGCGACGTATTGCATAGATGCCACAGAAGCCACGGAGCCTGCTGTTTTCCATACCTAACCTTCTGTCGTGTCCAAAAGTAAAGCGGCTAACTTTAATATGGGGCGCAGTTTTGCTGGATAGCATTCCACATGCTGCATAACTCCCGAACGGTCATTGCACAAAAGCCGCTTGCTGCCTACTTCTCCGCTCCAGCAGCCATTTAATGCAGCAATAAACAAGTGTGAAAAGCAGCAACTCAAGATTTACGCCATCAGCATACATCTTAGAAGCGCAACCGACCATTGCGGGTAAGTCGCCCGTGCCTGGCAGTTGCAATCAGGTTTCGTCGCTGTCGCCAGACCCGGCCACGGCACGTCCCAGGCGGTCGCGCACTGCATCCCAGTCCGGCGAGTCGGGCAGGTCTTCAACCAGAATCCGGGTTGCGCCGCTTGCGTCTAATGCGCGCAAGTTGGCGTAGAGGTCGTGCGCATAGCCTTGCGCATCGACCGGCGCTTGAATGCTCATGGCATGCAGGCGCGCGGGGCGTTCGATGGTACGCGACAGGATGGCGCAGTCGGCTGGTGCCCCCACAAGCGTCTCAATCGATGCGATGGTCATAGGGGTACGTGGCGCATAGTGCGCGGCCAGCGATCCCGATACGCGCGGTGTGTTGTCGCTCGTTTGCGGCAGGCGGGGTCGGCGCCCGATGACAGCGGCGATGGCGTCGAGACCGATCATGCCGGGACGCAGAATGACCGGCTCGCCGCGCGATAGATCGAGGATGGTGGATTCGATGCCGACGTCGCAAGGGCCGCCGTCCAAGATCACGGCAACGCGTTCACCGAGTTCTTCGCGCACATGCGCAACGGTCGTCGGGCTGATGCGGCCGAAGCGATTGGCCGATGGTGCCGCGATGCCGCCACCGAATTTGCGCAATAGCGCGAGTGCCACGGGATGATCAGGTACGCGCAAGCCGACCGTGTCTTGTCCGCCCGTAACGATATCGAGCACGTCCGCTTCTTTCTTCAAAATCAGCGTAAGCGGACCGGGCCAGAATGCGCGTGCGAGCGCGAGCGCTTCTTTTGGGACTTCACGCGCCCAGTTGACTATGTTATTTGCATCAGCGAGATGCACGATCAATGGGTGATCGGCGGGGCGGCCCTTGGCGGCGAAAATCTTCGCGACGGCATCTGGGTTCGCAGCATCTGCGCCCAATCCGTATACGGTTTCGGTCGGCAGTGCCACCAACTCGCCAGCACGCAAGAGCGCTGCAGCGCGATTAATATCATCGCGCGCGGGCGCTGGCGACGCGGTCACTCGAACCTCACTTGAGTTGCTCTGCGAAGAAGGCGCTCACACGCTTTTTGGCATCTTCGCGTGCAACGGGATTCGGCGCGGTGGTCACGCCTTGGCCAGGATGCACGCCGTTGGGCACTTCCTTGCGGACGTGCTTTTTCGTGATGCCGGGATTGTCGAAGTCGTGATACGTGTCGGGGTAGGTGACGATCTGCATGGGCTCGCCACGGGCGGCGACGGCTGCCGTGAGCGTTTTGCACGGCTCAGCAGGCGTCCAGTCGTCCGATTCGCCGATCAACACCAGCAACGGCGCATAGGGATGAAATCTCTCTGGCCGTTTCGCTTTGGTGGTGCAACCCGGATAAAACGATACTGCGGCTTTGAAGCCTTCGCCGCTCTTGGGTTTTGTCGAGATGGTGGAAAGCACGCTGCCCGCGCCGTGCGACCAGCCCAGCACGGCTATGCGTTTGGCATCGACATCATTTCGCTGGCGCAAAAAAGCCAGAGCAGCGTAAGCGTCGCCGACGCGATCCGCTTCCTTCAGCGTGCGCTCGCCAAATTTGACGGTGCAGATTTCTTTGAAGCCGCGGGAAGTAAAGCTATCCAGCATCAGCGCGACATAACCCTGCTGCGCGAAGTAATCTCCCCACATGATGTGACGCACGTTGAGCGTGCCGTTTTTTTCGTACGCGCCGCCGCAGCCATGCATCATCACTATCGCTGGATGAGGACCTGGTCCTTCGGGTTTGAACAAGAAACCGATCAGCGGATTGGGCGAGGAAGACACTCCGGCGGTGGGCACGCTGATTTGCTGCGGCGCGGCTGCGTGTGCCGAAGAGGCAAAGATCGCCATGCATAGCGTCAGGCTACGTAGAAAATTATTCATCTTGAATTCCTATCGCACTACGTGCCAGCATTGCCGCCTCGTATGTCTTGACGGGGTCTGTGTCGATTACCGTGAAGTGTCCCATCTTGCGGCCGGGCCGGGCGTGATGTTTGCCGTACAGGTGCAGTTTGAGATGAGGCACCGCTAGTAACTTCGTCCAATCCGGTTCACGAGCGACGTTGTTGCCATCGCCGTTTTCGAACCACAGATCGCCCAACAAGTTCACCATCACCGCTGCGCTATGGTTGCGGGCGTCGCCCAACGGCAATCCGCACAGTGCGCGCACTTGTTGTTCGAACTGATTAGTGACGCACGCATCGATGGTGTAGTGACCACTGTTGTGCGGACGCGGCGCCAGTTCATTGACGTATAGCTGGCCGTTACAGATGAAGAATTCGACCGCTAAGACACCGACATATTTCAAGTCGACGGCGATTTTTTCCGCGAGTTTTTGCGCTTCCTCGCGCAGGCGGGCAGAACCGCGCGTCGGTGCAATGGAAACATCCAGAATGCCGTGGCGATGCGAATTTTCTGCAGCCGAGAAGGTGCGTATCGCACCATCTTCCGTGCCCGCCAAGACGACCGAAATCTCGTAGTCCAACGCGAGCTGCCGCTCCAGCACACAGGCTTCGCCGCCCATGACTTGAAAGGCGGCGATTGCGGCGGCTGGATCCGCCACACGTGTCTGTCCTTTGCCGTCGTAGCCGAACCGGACGACTTTCAGGATGCCGGGAAATAGATCGGCACCGGACTTGCGAATGTCATTTTCAGAATGGATCGTCTGAAACGGTGCATGCGGTAGCTTGTTGTCGCGCAAGAAGTCCTTTTCCGCGATGCGGTTTTGGCAAGTCGCTACAGCCTTAGCCGAGGGATGCACCGGCACGAATTTGGCGAGATATTGCAATGCGCCGGCTGGCACGTTCTCAAACTCCGTTGTCACGGCAGCGCAGTTTTTGGCAAGCTCGTCGAGCGCGGCGTAATCGTCGTAACTTGCATGGAGGTGACGATCGGCTGCGTGGCCGGCGGGACTGTGCGTGTCCGGATCGAGCACCCAAACCTTGTAACCCATCTCATGGGCAGCCAGAACGAAGAAGCGGCCTAACTGGCCGCCACCGAGCATACCGAGCGTGGAGGGCGGAAGAATCATTGTCGAGATTTCATGCAAATATATTTATCGCAAGAGGCAAGGTAAGAGCCATGCTCATGGAATAAGTTGGATTGGTTGCGGCGGCCTACTCGCGCACGTGTGCTCCCGAGCGTTCTTGCATCGGTCTTGATTTCAACGACCTGGATCATCCAGCGTCATGTCCAGAACGTCTTGCGTCTGGCGCGCCCGGAAAGCGTCCAGCAACAATTTCAGACGCGAATCTCCATCTGCCAGCATCGCTACTGCGAACAGCGCAGCATTGGCCGCGCCAGCTTCGCCGATGGCAAACGTCGCAACGGGCACACCCTTTGGCATTTGCACGATCGAGTAGAGCGAGTCCAGTCCCGACAATGCTTTCGAGGACACCGGTACGCCGAGTATCGGCACCGTCGTTTTGGCGGCCAGCATGCCCGGCAAATGCGCGGCACCGCCCGCGCCGGCAATGATGGCGCGCAGGCCGCGTTCGCGCGATGAGGATGCATATTCGAATAGCAAGTCGGGCGTGCGGTGGGCGGAGACGACGCGTGCTTCAAAGGGCACGCCAAAGTCCTTCAGTACTTTGGCGGCGGCTTGCAGCGTCGGCCAGTCGGAACTGGATCCCATGACGATGCCAATGACGGGTTGTTCGCTATTAGTCATCTGGAACCTCTACCCAATAAATGCAATTTGCATAGTAATTTTAGCTGACCCTCGTCAGGCCACTAAGCGTCGCGCCGATTCGAGCGTATTGGCCAGCAGCATCGTGATGGTCATCGGGCCGACGCCGCCAGGCACCGGCGTGATGAGCGATGCCACTTCTTTCGCCGTGCCGAATTCCACGTCGCCGCAGAGCTTGCCGTCGGTCAGGCGATTCATGCCAACGTCAATGACCACGGCGCCCGGTTTGATCATATCGCCGGTGACAAAATTTGCCTTGCCTACCGCTACCACCAGAATGTCGGCGCGTCGCGTGTGAAAGGGCAAGTCGCGTGTTTGCGAATGGCATATCGTCACCGTCGCGCCTTGCGCCAGCAACATGATCGCCATGGGCTTGCCGACGATATTGCTGCGGCCAATGACGACGGCTTCGGCACCTTTGAGGGCGACGTGTTCCGATTCGAGCATCTTCATGACGCCCCACGGCGTGCAGGGATAAAAAGATTTGCGTCCCTGCAAAAGCTGGCCGAAATTTTCCGCGTGGAAACCATCGACGTCCTTCTCGGGCGAGACAGCTTCCAATACTTTGTTTTCGTCGAATTGTTTGGGCAGCGGCAGTTGCACGAGGATGCCGTGCACATCGCGATCGGCATTCAGCTCGGCAATCTTGGCGAAGACGATCTCCGGCATCACGTTTGCTGGATAGTCGAACTTCAACGAACGGATACCGGCTTTTTCGCAAGCCGCTACTTTATTGCGCACATAGACAGCCGAGGCGGGATTGTCGCCGACGAGAATCACGGCGAGGCAGGGGCGCACACCTCGTGCGTTGAGATCAGCAGCCTGGGCCGCAATATCCGTGCGGATTTTGGCAGCCAAGGCATTGCCGTCGAGAATGCGTGCGGTCATCGTGAAATGGAAGTTTTGCAAAACCGTGCAGTATACGCCCGCCATTCTTCGCGGCAAACCCATGTGGCACAGCTCGTAACGGATTCCGTTTTATTTCGCTTGACGTGGCGCTGCAAATATCGGAGACTGCAAAAACAGTCACTGCTTAAGCAGTTAATGCCATAACAGTTATACGTTTTTACTCGTTCCATTTTCCAGCTTGCCATGAAAAAAGAATCCCGATCCCCGGCAACCGTGCACTATGACGGCAGCAACTACGATCCGAGCGAGAGCATCGGATTTTTGCTATCGCGCGTGAAGCTGGTCATGGTTGCAAGTCTCGATGCGGATCTCGAGAGCCTCGATATCACAGGCGCGCAATGGGCGGTGCTGATGCGCATTGCGCACGGATGCGGCAAGACCGCCGCCGATCTATGCCGCGATGGCAGCTACGACACGGGCTCGATGACCCGCATGATCGACCGGCTCGAAGAAAAAGGTTTCATCCACCGCGAACGTTCGACCGAGGACCGGCGTGTCGTTCAGTTGGCACTGACCGATCAGGGTGAAGCACTCTTGCCGGAACTGCGCAAAATCGGCGCGAAGATGCTCAATCGGCATCTGAAGGATTTCACCGCCGCCGACGTGCAGAAGTTGAAAGATCTATTGCGTCGCATGTTGGCTAACGGTACCGATAGCGCTGATGGCGCATGAGATGGCTGGAGTTCCAATGAACAAGAATCTACCCCGATTGTTATTGCGCGCAGGTCTGTTCGCACTACTTGGCGGTTGCGCGACACACAGCGATATCGCGACGACAGCACATCTGCGCGATGCCGATTCATTCGGCGCGTTGCCGGTTGCGGCGAACGCAAATGCGCAGAAACCGAATCAGGATTTCTGGAAGCAGCTTGGCGATCCGCAACTCGATGCGCTGATCGCCGAAGCGCTTGCAGATTCGCCTACGCTGAATGTTGCCGATGCGCGCATGCGTCGAGCGGCTGCGATGATCGATGTGGCGCGAAGCGCGCTGATGCCCGATGTGAATGCCAGTTTCGATTCCACTGCGCAGCGATTCAGCGAGAAGTACATCTATCCGCCACCTTTTGCCGGTTCGTATCGCACGGATAATCGTTTGGCATTAAATGCCGGATGGAACCTCGATCTGTGGGGCAAGGATAGAAGCGCACTCAAAAGCGCCGAAGCGCAGCGCAATCTATTGCAAGTCGAAAGCCGCGCGGCGCGCATCGCGTTATCCACGAGCATCGGGCGGGCCTGGGTGGAGTTGGATCGCGAGTTCAAGCAACGCGATCAGATCGACGCCATGATTGCCACACGCAGCGAGCTGGAAAATTTGCAAGCAATTCGCGTCAAGGCCGGACTCGATGCGGAATTCGACCGCTTCAGTCAGCGCCAGAATCTTGCTTCGCTGCGCGTCGAACGTGCGCAGATGGATGAACGCATCGACTTGCAACGCAATATGATATCGGCATTGCTCGGCAAAGGTCCCGAGCGCAGTGCCAGTTTGCCGCAGCCTAAGTTGAATCCGCAGGTCGAGGCTGGGCTGCCATCCGTGCTGCCATCGGATTTGCTGGCCAATCGCCCCGACGTGCTGATCAGCCGTTGGCGTGTGGAAGCCGCTTTGCGCGATGTCGACGTGGCGCGCGCGGATTTTTATCCGACTGTGAATCTGAAAGCATTTCTCGGCTTCCAATCCATCGGCATCGACAATCTGCTCGATCCCAAAGCGCGCATCCTGGGCATTGGCTCGGCAATTCGTCTGCCGATTTTCGAAGCGGGACGTCTGCGTGCCGACCTGGCCGGCAAGACCGCCGACTACGATGCCGCTGTCGATCAATACAACGCCACGCTGATCGATGCCTTGCACGACGTGAGCGATCAAGCGCGCAGCCTCGATGGCGCGCAGCACGAAGCCGAAGAAGCCGCGCAGGGTGTGGCCGCCGCGCAGCACAGCGTCATGCTCGTCGAACAACGCATCAAAGAACGCCTGTCCAGCCGCATACAACTACTGACTGCGCAGGCGCAGGTGTTGATTTTGCAACGCGCCGAACTCGATCTGCGTGCGCGCCGGCTTGATGCCGCGCTCGCTCTTGAGCGCGCGCTCGGCGGCGGCTTCAGTCCCGATGTGAATCCTTTTACGTTGGCCGCGATCAAATAGAAAATATACGCAATTGGCATAAAGCATGCAGCAATCCCGAATACGCAGTTCCGGAGAAACACAATGAGCGACGCAACGACGACCCCTGAAAAATCCTCGAATGCTGCGGCAACGCCCGCGTCCGGGACAAACGGCAACGGCAAGAAACGCAAGATAGGTTTATTTATTCTATTGGCATTACTTGTCGTTGCCGGCGCTGCCTACGCCATATATTGGTTCACGTATGCGCGTTGGCACGAAACGACCGATGACGCGTATGTGTCCGGGCACGTCGTACAGATCACACCGCAAATCGGCGGAACCGTGCTGGCGGTGCATGCGGAAGACACGGACATGGTGAAAGCGGGCGAACTGTTGATCGAATTCGATCACGCGGATTCGCGTGTCACGCTCGATCAAGCCGAATCGGCGCTGGCACAAACCGTACGGCAAGTGCGCACGGTTTACGCCAACAACAGCACATTGGAAGCCGAGGTCAGACAACGCCAAGCGGAAGTCGACCGCTGGAAGGAGGACATCGCGCGCCGTAGTGCGATTGCCGACACAGGCGCCGTGGCGCTGGAAGAAATCGATCACGGTAAGGACTCTCTCAAAGCCGCCGAGGCCGCGCTGGCTGCGGCCAACCAGCAGCTTGCATCCAATCGGGTACTGACGGACGGATCGCGAGTCGAGCAATATCCGAGCGTGCAGAACGCCGCGTCGAAAGTCGAAGAGGCTTGGCTGGATTGGTCGCGCTCCAACGTGCTGGCGCCGGTCGGCGGGCAGGTGGCGCGCCGCAATGTGCAAATCGGTCAGCGTGTTGCGCCAGGAACACCGTTGATGGCGATCGTTCCGCTGGACAGTTTGTGGGTGGATGCTAACTTCAAGGAAGTGCAGTTGCGTCGCATGAAGATCGGTCAACCGGCCAAGGTCGTTGCCGATGTGTATGGCGATTCGGTGGAATACACCGGCCATGTCGTTGGCATAGGCGCGGGAACCGGCGCGGCGTTTGCGCTTTTGCCGGCACAGAATGCGACCGGCAACTGGATCAAAGTCGTGCAGCGCGTGCCGGTGCGCATTGCGCTGGACCCGCGAGAACTCGCAGCGCATCCGCTGCGCGTGGGGCTGTCGATGAAGATCGACGTCGACACGCAAAGTGAAAATGGCACGCCAAGCGGTGCGCCTGTGCAGGCCGACAATGAAGACACGATGCGTTCTGCCAACACGGATGTCGAGTTGAGCAAAGCGAAGACACGCGCGAAAGAAATCATTCAGCAGAACATCGTTGCGGCCAATCGCGACTGAGAAAATTTTCATCAATTTTTAGACTAGCAGGCATATTCCAACATCATGGCCCAAGCAGCACCGCCCGCAGCTTATCCACCGCTCGAAGGTAGCGCTCGCGCGCTGGCCACGCTGGCGCTCGCGTTGGCGACATTCATGAACGTGCTCGACACGACGATCGCCAATGTTTCGATTCCGGCAATTTCCGGCGACATGGGCGTCTCTCCCAGCCAGGGCACGTGGGTGATCACATCCTTTGCGGTGGCCAATGCGATTTCCGTTCCGCTCACCGGATTTCTTGCGCAGCGATTCGGCCAGGTGAAGCTTTTTGTCGCCTCGGTGCTGTTGTTCGTGCTGGCTTCGCTAATGTGCGGCTTGTCTTCCAGCCTGCCTATGCTGTTGGTATTTCGCGTCGCGCAAGGACTGGTTGCCGGACCGATGATTCCACTCTCGCAATCGCTGCTGCTGCAAAGTTACCCGCCGAGCAAAGCGGGGTTGGCATTCGCCGCGTGGGCGATGACGACGCTCGTCGCGCCGGTATTGGGACCGATTTTCGGCGGTTGGATTTCAGACAATATGTCCTGGCCGTGGATCTTTTATATCAATGTCCCGACCGGTGTGTTTGCGGCATGGCTGACATGGACCCTGTTCAAGAAGCGCGAATCGACGACGCGCAAAGT
>DASUGV010000098.1:0-5587 GCA_036273835.1 Rhodocyclaceae bacterium | reverse complement strand
TTGAATTCCAGGACGTTGATGCCGCAATCCGCGAGCGCCTTGAAGAAGTCTTTTGAATCGCCCAGTGCACCGACGCTGTCGTAGATAAGGTTTATCTGCACGCCAGCCAGTTGTCGCTCGATCAATGCGGCGGCGAATTCGTGACCCACCTCGTCATCGTCGAAAATGTACGACTCCATGTCGATGTTGTCTTTGGCATTTCTGATAGCGGAAAGCATGGACGGATAGGTGGCCGCGCCGTCCAACAAAAGCGTCACCTTGTTGCCGGCGACAAGAGGCGTGCCTACGAGCGCCTGTTCCAGCGCCAAGTGGCGTTGGAAGGTCGTCGTGCCTTCGTCGCTACTTTTGAGCTTGGCAAGTATTGCCTGGCTTTGTTGTTTCGACAGCGGACCGTGCGCGCCCTGAATCTGCACGGTTCTGGAAGACGGCATCGCCATATCCGGAACGATGATCGGCACTGAGCCGCAGCCTGCCAGCAGCGCCAAACAAATCGCCAAAACGCTGGCGAAGACTGCGGTTATCACACATTTTTTTTTCTTGTGTTGTATCGGTCCGGACATTTTCGAGCAACCCAAAATTTTGATGCTCGGCGCCGCACGATGCGACTGCCTTTCGCTGGCATCGTGAGCTTGCCTGGAGGGAAACTCTGTACGGCATCGAACATAAACAGCGGCTCGCTATTTCGCCGAGATATGTACGCCTCCGCACAGACCCGCGGGAAGAGAAACGCATAATTAGTTCAGCGAACGAGGCGAGTAAGTTGGTGAGGAGCGATCAAATGAAGCAATTGAACGAGCGACCGAGCGATCGATCGCTGTGGGCACTATTCATTGCGGCCATGGTCGCTGCGGTGCTGGTCGAAAGTACCGGAACGGCGATCGCGGGTGAGACTTGGCAGGACGCAGGCGTGGCTGCTTCGGCAGGCGATGATGTCACGGTTTCACATACCACGGGTGGGCCTGCGGATGTTCGCCCAGTGCTTGCCGACGCTGAAAACGGATGGCCGATTCCAACTTGCAAAGTGATTGTTCGGCCACCGTATAAGCCGGATAAGACAGGCACTCAGTTCGTGAGTAATGACTTTGACATATTAGATGGTGGCGTAGTCTACGAACAATGACACCTTCATTTTGCGGCAGATGATCATTGGAGATGGCGATGCTCGAATTCAGCGTGGAAGACATGACTTGCACGGATTGCGCCAGCACCATCATTGAAGCGATCAAATCTGTTGCGCCGGATGCGTCTGTCGAAGTCGACCTGAAAGATCGACTCGTACGGGTCGATAGCGAAGCGGCCGCTGAGGATATCGAGGCTGCCATAGAGGAAGTCGGCTACACGCCGGTTACGGCGCCGCCGGAAGATTACTAAAAAGGAGACTAGCGTGCCTAAAGTGGATAGCGCAGAACGCAACAGTATGTCGTCGGCGATTTTCGCATTTCCGAAGCAGCGCAAGGAGCCGCTGGAAAACGCCAGCCATGTGCGCAACGCCATGGCGCGCTTCGATCAAGTCGAAGGCGTGAGCGACAAGGAGCGCGACGAAGCGTGGAAACATATCAAGGCTGCGGCCAAGAAATTCGGTGTCGAGATCAAGGAAAAGAGCTGGCACGAACTTGGAAAAAAATCCGGATAGATGGCCGCGCAAAAAGCAGATGAGGTTGTGGGCGCGATCCAGAAATCGCGCAGCTTCGGGGGCGGAATTACAGTTGCCGGGTGAATATTTGAATATACCTATTGCATATATTGGTTTGTTGCAATGGCCGGCGATGGTCGTGACGATTGTTTCCGCATGGCTGGTTGCCTCTCAAGCCAAGCGCAAGCGAGAAATCGGCTTTTGGTGCTTTCTGATCAGCAACGTCCTTTGGGTGGCGTGGGGAATTTATGATCACGCCTATGCACTCATTGGTTTACAGATAGCGCTCGGTGTCATGAATATCCGCGGGGCTTACAAGAACGACCAATAGTTCGGTTGAAGCGAATGTGCTTGTTATCGAGCGCGGCTATCAAAAAGGACGGAGACTTCTCGTTTACCCGGCGCCCTGGGTGGCCGGTTTGACCTGCCCAAAAGGGCATATCTTTCGTGTTTTGATAGTAACCATATCATCGAGGCGGTCTTGCTTGCTTTGTGGCCGAAGTATCGCATCGGCGCTTGTTGAATGCGGCACACATGGGTTGTTTGGGAAAGAAATTTATCGCTCTGATAGGCACCCGCTGACAACGCCGCTCGACGCACTGCACAGTAAGCGTAGCTTGAGGAGTGTTAAGCTTTTCGCGAGCGAAAGAACGAAAGTGATCGGACCGCTTTTTGGATCTTTCCCAAAACTGAACTCAGTTCAATTGTAAAAAAATATCTCGGCTGTCGTTATGATCTCTTCATAAAAGGAAAACGATGTCGTAAAGAGTTTTAGCTGTGACTGAATTCGTTATTGGGGTTAACCGGTAAGTTGTGGGACCGTAACAAGATGCACTATAAAAAAATGGCAGGCGCCGCGATGGAGCGCCCGCCAAGAGATTCAGGATGTCGAGTTTTGGCAGCGCAGGAGATGAAATGAAATTTGCAGCAGAAACACAGGAATCGGCTGACGGTACGGACTCCCTACGCATTTTGCTCGTGGAAGACTCCGCAATCGATGCGGAACTGGTGCTTCACGAACTCACCCGGCACGAGCTTCAGTTTGTCAGCGAACGTGTGTGGCGCGAGCATGACCTGTTGAACGCGCTTGCGACCTTTTCACCTAGCGTTATTTTGTCTGACTACTCCATGCCAAACATGGATGGGCTGCGTGCGCTCGAGATTGCGCGTGAGCACGCAACGACAGTTCCCTTTATTTTCGTGTCGGGTACGATCGGCGAGGAGCGTGCAATCGAAGCGCTGAAGAATGGCGCGACGGACTATGTGCTCAAGACAAACCTGACTCGGCTTGGCCCCGCAGTGCAGCGCGCAATTCGCGAGGCAGGCGATCGCGAGGCGCACCGCTCGCTGGAAATCGCTCGCCAGCAACTGGCAACGATTCTTGAAGCGACTCCTGATTTTGTCTGCATTTGCGATGTAGACATGAAGATGAAATACCTCAACAGCGGCGGGCAGGACGTACTTGGCGTCTCCGCTTTGACGGAAAAAGGTTTGCTCGCTTCGGAATATCTTCCGCCATTGACGCGCGATGTTCTGCAACGCGAAGCGATCCCGCATGTTCTCAAGTACGGTACGTGGCGCGGCGAGACAGAGCTTATCGATGCGCGTGGACAACTGATACCGGTATCTCTTGTTTTACTGGCGCATCCGAATCCAGACGGCACGATTGAATTCTTGTCGACCATTGCGCGCGACGTGCGCGATCGCAAAGAGTACGAATCGCAGATACGCTACCTGGCCAACTATGACGCGGTGACCGGCTTGCCCAATCGCAGCTTGCTGCAAGACAGAACGACGCAGGCCATTCGTCACAGTCATAACGGTCACAATCCACTGGCATTGCTCGTTGTCGATATCGACAGGTTCACACTGATCAACGAAAGCTTTGGTCAGGCCGCTGGCGACAAAGTCTTGCGAGAAGTGGCCGAACGCATCCAGCAGCATGTCCGGGATGGCGACACCGTAGCGCGCCTGTCCGCGGATGTATTCGTGGTGCTCGTTGTGGATATCGAAAGGCCGGATGACGCATTGATATTGGCCACCAAGTTGACCCATTCCATCGGCCAGCCCATTCAACTCGAAGGCCGCGAGTTGCAGGTCAGCGCAACAGTTGGCATTACAATTTTTCCGCGCGATGGCGAGGACATGGACACCTTGTTGCGCAATGCCGATTCGGCCCTGCATAAAGCCAAAGCACAGCATCGCGGCGGTGCGCAATTTTACAATGCGCTGATGACCGACGAAGCGATCAACCGTATCGAGTTGGAAGCGAATGTTCGCTCTGCTTTGCGCCGCAACGAATTGGTACTGTATTACCAACCGCAGTTCGAAGCTGGCTCGCGTCGCGTCATCGGCGTAGAGGCGCTCTCGCGCTGGATTCACCCCGGCCGCGGCCTCATCTCGCCTGCGCAATTCGTCCCCGTTGCTGAAGAGATTGGCCTCATGCCAGATATCGGCGACTGGGTTCTGCAAACCGCTTGCATTCAGGGACGGCTGTGGGACAAGCAGGGGTACGAACCGATTCGCATGAGCGTCAACGTTTCGGTCAGTCAACTTCAGGCCGGCGATTTGGTCGAACGAGTCACGCGAATCCTGAAGGCGACCGGATTTCCACCCTCCAGATTGGAACTGGAGATAACCGAAAGCGGTTTGATGGGCAATGTGGCGGAGAGCGCAGAGATATTGAACCAACTCAAAGCGCTCGGACTCTCCATTGCTATCGACGATTTCGGCACCGGTTATTCGAGCTTGAGCTACCTTTCGCGCCTGCCGATCGACCGGCTCAAGATCGACCAATCATTCATCGCACGCATGATGGCCGACAAAAACGACCGCGAAATCGTTCAGGCAGTTCTCTCGTTGGCACATGTCCTCGAACTACAAGTCATTGCCGAAGGCGTCGAGACAGAAGAACAGCTTGCGTTCCTGGTTGCAAATGGCTGCCCCGAAGCGCAGGGCTACCTGATCTCCAAACCGCTGCCACAAGACAAGATCAACGCATTTTTCGTTGCGGAAAAAGTACGGCGTTCTGCTTGAATGTCACATTTGGCTCGTCACGAAATAGTGGGGCGTCAAATGTTATGACATATAACTAACGTCATTGACCTCGGCGTCGATGTCGAGCAAGAGTCCAGCGCGACCAGCACAAAGCGCACTTACACGATTGTGGATGTCATAGACAAGAAGTAACGTGATGGAATTTTTTTAGGATTCCACATCCCACATTTGTTTTACGCCGACGGATGCTCATCCAGTCGGCGTGATTTTTTTGCGGACGAGCATGTAGAAGAGCTGGCTTGCCCGTATCATTGGGCGTTGATTTTTGCGCTTGCTTCAGCCTATTTCTCCATGCAAACGATTCTTTCCGTCTCTGATCTTTCCAAAACCTACGCCTCCGGCTTTCAGGCGCTCAAGAACGTCAGCCTGGATATTCGCCGTGGCGAGATATTCGCGCTGCTCGGGCCAAACGGTGCGGGCAAGACCACGCTGATCAGTACGATCTGCGGCATTGTGCGACCGGGTGAAGGCAGCATCACGGTCGATGGACATGACATCATCAACGATTATCGCGCCGCGCGATCTTTGATCGGACTGGTTCCGCAGGAGCTGACCACCGATGCATTCGAAACAGTGTGGAATACGGTGTCATTCAGTCGCGGTCTGTTCGGCAAACCGAAGAATCCCGCGCACATCGAAAAGGTTCTGAAAGATTTGTCTTTGTGGAACAAAAAAGACAGCAAGATTATGACATTGTCAGGCGGTATGAAGCGTCGCCTGATGATTGCCAAGGCGCTGTCGCACGAGCCGCGCATTCTGTTTCTCGATGAGCCGACGGCAGGTGTCGATGTGCAGTTGCGGCAAGATATGTGGGCGCTGGTGAGAAGCATGCAGCAGAGCGGGGTGACAATTATCCTGACCACGCACTACATAGACGAGGCCGAGCAAATGGCTGAC
>DASUGV010000097.1:0-4389 GCA_036273835.1 Rhodocyclaceae bacterium | reverse complement strand
TGTATTCCGGCGTGGCAAACAGAACCGCATCGGCTGCTTTGATCTTCTGGCGGAAATCCGTCCACACGGCGGGCACGTTGCCGCCTTCGTCCAGATCCTGATTGTAAAGCGGCAATTGACCGATCTCGACAATGTCCAGCTTCAGAGAAGGTGCTGCAATTTCCACCAGTGCCCGCGCAAGCTTGCGTGTAAAAGATTCCTTGCGGAGACTTCCAACCAGTACTGCGACGTTGCGTACAGTGCTCATGATTTTCCTTTCACGTGATGAATGCCAATCGATTGCGGTCGTTCAAGACCATGCTCTGAGTCGAGTCCCAAGTACATCGTTCCCGTGACTATTTTACGCGGAGCGGGTATTCGCAGGATGAAGTGCGGCGAGCCAGCATGAACTATGCCATCGGAATACTTTGGCAACAAGATGTCGCGAGACAATAGGCACGGCGTTTGCTGTGGAAGTTTTGCGCGCTTCATCAATGGATTTGCGACTTTGGATTTCCAATTTCGCCACGGGAAAGGAAAATAATCATGAGCTTGGGAACAATACTGCTAATACTGTTGGTGCTTTTGGTCGCTGGCGCAATTCCCGCATGGCCCTACAGCACCGGTTGGGGATATGGTCCGAGCGGCTTATTGGGAATCGTGTTGGTTGTCGTGATCGTCTTATTGCTAACCGGCAGACTGTGACCCTCTAAACGCTCCATGCGCGATTCGATGGGCATGGCGCATGCTGATAAAGAACGAGCGTGGCGTTGGTTAAATATACTAATGTCATATTTGAAAATGGAATTTTTAGATCGCGGTTTTAAACGAAGGAGTCGATCATGAATAAAGACCAAGTGAAAGGCGCTGCAAAGCAAGGTGTGGGTAAAGTTCAGGAGGCAGTGGGCAAGGCCAGCGGCAGCACCAGGCAGGAGTCCAAGGGCCTCAACAAGCAGGCAATCGGTTCGGTGCAAAAGGGATATGGCGACGCCAAGGAAGATGTGAAAGACATCATCAAAGGTCGTTAGTAGGAAAATCATCGATAAAAAAGCAGCCGCAAGCCGGCTGCTTTCGTCGTTGTAAGAATTTCAATTGTCCTGTAAAAAAGTTGTAGTACGGTGTTGATGCCTCAAAATCTCAAGCTGCTTGTATTAGCTTCGAGTCGCTGCATCCCCTCTCCCAGCGCGGTTTCCCACGCCTGAACCGCTTGCGCCAAATCCGGAACGATTGTTGCATTGACCTTAAATCACTTTGTCCCCTTTAGTCGTCGGGAGCAAAGCGACAGGTCCGCATCTTCGATAAGCGGAGTCCCATTGAAGCAGCAAATCAGGTTGAAATATTTTCCGCAAAACTTGGCATGAGATTAGAAGAAATTTTTGCTTCTCGGGTAAGTGGCTATGCTTTGGCATTCGTGGCAATAGGCGTTGCGATTGCGCTGCGGATTGTCTTTGCCGAGATGGCAAATATACAAATAGAATATTTCTTCTATTTGATCGCGATTTTGATCGTTGCGCGTTTTTTTGGACTGCGTGCCGGACTACTTGCAGTTGGCTTGGCTGTCGTGGCCAGCACCGTGCCTTTTTGGACCACTCCCGTTCCCGTCTCGTTCGACACGGTATCCGATGAATCCTTACACACACTTTTATTCGCGCTTGTCGGAATATGCATATGTCTTGGATATCACTCCATGCATCGCGCGCGGGTGGCGCTGCAAGCTCAGGCTCAACGCAGCCATCATCTTGAATCGCAGCTAACCGAAGAAGTTGGAAACCGTCTCGTTGCGCAGGAACAAATGCGCGTTCAACGCGACTGGTTCGAGACGACGCTTGCCAACATCGGCGATGCGATTGTGGTTACCGATGCGGCAGGCCGCATCGTACTCATGAATAAAGCAGCCGCGCATTTGACGGGTTTGCGGCACGAAGAGATGGAAGGCCGGTTGTTCGAAACGATCTTCAATATCGTCGACGAGAAAGCGCATTCGCCAATCGAAGGGCAGGTTGCAAGAGCGATCGAATCGGGATTCATCCAGGCGCCGGACGGCCGCTCGGTTTTGATCGATGCACATGGTACGCAGCATCCGATAGAAGAGAGCGCTGTGCCAATATCCGGTTCTGATGGAAATATTTCCGGCGTTGTAATCGTGCTGCGCGATATTTCCGCGCGCCATGAAGCCGATGCGGAGAGAGAAGGGTTGCTGTCGGAATTGCGTGACGCCGACAGACTCAAGGACGAATTTCTCGCGCTGCTCGCGCATGAGTTACGCAATCCGTTGGCACCCATAAGATCCGCAATCGATATCGTCAGGATGGGCGATAAAGCCGCCGTCGGTAATGCCTGTGACATATTGCAGCGGCAAGTCGGCAACATGTCCCGATTGGTGGACGACCTGCTGCAGGTATCGCGCATCACCCATAACCATCTCGAATTGCGCAAAGTGCCCACCGATCTTGCGCCGGTCTTGCGGCAGGCAGTGGAGATGAGTCGTCCCATGATCGAAGGCAAATCTCATCGGTTCGTCGAGGAAATTCCGCGATATCCCATGCCAATCGACGCCGATCCCACTCGGCTGGCGCAATTGTTTGCCAATCTTCTCAATAACGCCGCCAAGTTTACGGACCCAGGCGGAGAGATTTCGCTGTCGGTGGAATGCAATGTCGATCATGTCGTGGTAGCGGTATCCGATAATGGCGTTGGCATACCACGCGGAATGGAAGAAAAGATATTCCAGCTTTTCACCCAGCTCGATGCGGGCACCGCACGCACGCAAGGCGGACTGGGCATAGGGCTCACGCTGGTTCAGCGTATCGCGCATATGCATGGCGGTGTCGTCCGGGTGGCGCGGACGGTAGATCCCGGTACGACGTTTCTGGTAGAACTGCCTTTGTCAAAACGCACGCAAACTGTCGTCGAACAGCCGAACATTCACGTTCCAAATCTCGCCGGATCGCTGAGCTTGCGTGTTCTTGTTGTGGATGACAATCAGGATGCGGCCGAAAGCATGGCTGTATTGCTGGGCATGCTTGGAAGCCGCGCGCATGTGTGTCACGATGGCATTGCCGCGGTCGAAGCCGTCTCACAATTTCACCCTGACGTGATATTGCTGGATATAGGATTGCCTCTGCTCGACGGGTACGGTGCCGCGGCGCGGATTCGTCAGCAACCTGAAGGGCGGGATGTTATGCTTATTGCATTAAGCGGATATGGTCGCGACGACGACAGACGGCGTTCTAAAGCGGCTGGATTCAATCATCATTTGGTTAAACCGGTGGCGCCCGATACGCTCATCAATCTTCTCTCCCCCCTTGCTGTCCATCATGCTTAGCCGCCGGCGATAGTTGCCCTACGTGAGTATGCGGCCGCTCCCAGTAATGCGCGACATTATTTCGGCGATCGAGCGTTTCACGCGGCGAATCTCGAAATATGCGTTTAGCATATATTCGTCCGAGGAAGGTAGTGCGCGCTGGCTAACGGGTGCGATGCGCGCTTCCATTATCGTACCGGTCCTGCTGCTCGCCATCGTCGCCGTCCGCACCTACCTCGAAGTGGCAAAAGATGTCGCCCAGCGCCTCGAGCGAACGGCGCGGATTGTGGACGAACATGCGCTCAAGGTGCTCGAGACGGCCGCCACGGTCAGCGGACGCATTGCCGATGAGGTCGACCGCCAGCCTGCCATCTCATTTCGAGAAAATGAATTTCAACTGCACGAGAAACTCATCGATATCGCCGACGGGATGTCGCAGATTCAAAGCGTTTGGCTGTGGGACAGCGATGGCGCGGCAATCGCCAGTAACCTTTTTTATCCGGTCAGCGCCGACAACAATATTGCGAATCGCGAATATTTCATTGCGCTCAAACGCGGCTCTTCCGGACCGATTCTTTCCGGAGCGCTGCACGGCCGCCTCAGCGGCGATAATTTTTTCAGCATGACGCGAAGATGGGAAACGGAGGATGCTAGTTTCAACGGTGTCATCGGTGTGTCACTTTCACAAAACTACTTCACCGATTTTTATCGCTCGATATCGGGAACGGACAATGACCTCGCAGTGATGCTGGTGCGCGAGGACGGCGAGGTGCTGCTCAGCTTTCCCAACACAAGCGCCCCCAACGCCAAGCTCTCGCCGCTCAACCCGATCATGCGCACCATACAGTCTGCTGACTTCCCGGGCATTACTGTGCAAGCTGGCGTGGATGGCGCGTCGCGCATGGTAAAAGTTCAGAAGGTCGGCGGCTATCCGTTGTATTTGGCGGTCGGCATTCTTCAGTCCACGGTGATGTCGCAGTGGCGAGACCGCATGGCGATGCTGACCATTTTTATTTTTCCGGCGAGCGCGGCGCTTATGCTGTTGTGCTGGACGGCGTTGAAAAAAGTCAGACGCGAGCACGCGGTCGTTGCGCAATGGCGCGAAG
>DASUGV010000096.1:0-14485 GCA_036273835.1 Rhodocyclaceae bacterium | reverse complement strand
GTTGACGCGTTGCGGTGTGACGGTGATGCTCTTGCTGAAAGATGGCGTACCACCCGCGTCGGAATACTCGACAACATAGGCCAATGACGAAGACGTGCCCAAGTCATTCCACTTGCCGGGTGACGCGCCGGAAGAATAGATTTCGCCATAGTTCTCGCTGCCACCTGAGTTGTTTGGTTCTCCCGCATTCCAATTCGCATAGCCGCCGCTCACAGTGACGGGGCTGTTGTTGCCAATGGAAATGCGCGTGCCTTTTTCGGGACCGGCGACCCAATACCAGTTGCCTTCAGCAGCGGCCTGATTGGCATACGTCGTCGTACCGGTCGCGGCATTGATGTAGTTGAAATCGTCCGATGCGCCGACCCAAGCGTCCGCCGTCAATTTCTGCTGGATGAAATCGTTTTCCGTTTGACTGGTGATCGTTGCGAGATAGCCCGTCAGCCCCTGGAACGTCATGGTCGAAGCGGCGGTTTGCGCGGCCGTCCAGCTCAACGGACCGGATATGACCTGGTAATAATGATTGATGCCACCGATATTCAGCGAGATCGCATTGCCAAGCGTGATGCTAATCGTGCGTGGCGTGACATCCGGATTGTCGCTGGTGTTGTTGTATTTGACCGCTCGCAATGCGGCTTGATATTGCGCAATGGTTGCGGTACCCGACAAGGTCAACACACCTTTGGTCGAGTCGTAGCTGTACGTAATGCCATCGGCATTAGTGCCGGAGGCGGGCGAAAGCTGATCTTCGGTACTCTTGAAGCCTGCGCCGATGACAACCTTGGCGCCGTTCATGGTGGTGCTATCTACGTCCGTCAATGTCAAGCCGGCGTCCACGAAAAAGCTGTTGTTGTTTTCGACATAAGTTTCGCTGGCAGCCGAGAGCGTCAATACGGTGGGATCATCGACCGCGGTGACGTTCACCGTTGCTGTGCGGGTGCCCGAGAGCGCACTACCCGTGCCCGTGTTGCCGCCATCGTTGAGCGTGAAGGTAACGGTGCGGGCGCTCGTCGAAGGCGTATCGGATGTGTTGCGATAGGCAATGGCGCGGGCCAGCGCCTGCGTTGCTGCCGTTGTCGCACTGCTGTTGAGCGCAACCTTTAGTGCTGCGTCGTTGACGCCATTGAGGGTTGCATCGATCGTACCGATAATGACGCCGCCATAAGTTACGTTGCTGCCCGATACGCCGATCTGCCCTGCGCCGGTGCCTTGATTCAATACCGACAGTTGATCTTCGATTGCGCCGTTGTTTGTGATCTGCGCTTGAAAGTAACCGCCATTGAAGTTGGCGGGATTGTCTGGATCGGCGACGATAATTGCCGTGTCGATCGCGGTTGCCGCGTTATTTTCCGTGTAGGAAAGAACCTGCGCGGCGCCGGTCAGCGTCGGTGCGTCATTGACCGACGTAATATTGATGAGTCCGGTATCCGAACCGCTGACGTTGGTGGAGCTCAGGGCGGTGACTGTGAACACGCGCGTCGGACTCGTGGCCGGATTGTCGGAAGTGGATTGGAATGTCACCTGACGCGCGAGGTTGCTGACGACCGCGTCGGTCACCTTCGAGCCGAACACGCGCACGTTGTCGATGTACAGCGATGCGCCAGCGGCTCTGCCGCCGGAAAAATCGAAAGTGCCCGATACGAACACGAAACGATAATTGCCGGTGCTCGCAATCGTAGTGCTAGCAGTGGCCCAGTTGGTCGTACCGGAACTGCTGGTGCCGGTTGCGTTGAGCACTTCGGTTGTAGCGCCGGTGCTCGTGTTGAGCAGATAACCATAGACATCGTATGCATCGGAACCGGCCAACGCGCGCCAGTCGAAGTAGATCGCATCGCCGGTGGTAGCGCTGAATACATCGCTGTAAATCGCCGGTCCATGCACGACATCGAAGCCGACAGCGGTAGTCATGCCGGTACTCGAAAGATGTGCGGATTGCAAACCGTCGGTGTGTTGCGAAGTGTCGACGACCGTTGCCAGCGTGCCCAGCGTAGAGGGGTTGTTGTTGTCCTTGTTGGTGGCTTGCGATGGATTGGTCGGATCGTTCGGCGAAACGAAACCGGCGATGGATGTCACGCCCAGATCGATCCGCTGATTCATGACCGTCCAGCCCGTAAGGCCGGATTCGAAACTGGAATTTGTAAAGGTCGATACGAAGTTGATCTTCAGCGCTTGCCCATTCAACCCGTTTTCCGTGCCGTCCACTGTGCCGATGACATCGCGCGTACTACCGTTGCCGAGATACACGGTCGAGCCGGAAATGGAAATGGCGCCCGATGTGTTTACATTCGAGGCGCTGTTGAGACCCAGGATGTCCGTGCTCTGTCCGTTGGTCAGACTGAAGCGAACATACTTGCCATCGTAAGAAGTTCCGCCCGTGACGGTGATGTCGGAATCGACAACCATCGCGCCGCTGCCTTCGGTATAAGTCGTGTCGTCCACCGAGGTGACGACCGGATTGCCCAACAGAAAATCGGGTGTGGCGGCGTGCGAAAGATCCAGCGCTTGCGCTTCGATGTTGCCGGTCTGTGCTTCGAGCAGCCAGTCGCCGCCAAGGGACGCCGATCCTGTCGCATCGGTCGAGGCAGCCACGTCCGCACCGGTTGCCTGGCTGAGTTGACCAATCAGACTGAGCCCATCCGCGCCTTGGGCGATCGAACATCCGTAGAGAAGCAGATCGCCATCGGTGCTGAGTGCAGCACCGACGCGTGCGAGATCGTCCTGGTGCTGCGAAATGTTGGTGGCATTAAGTTGCAAAGCGCCGAACGTCGCTTCACCCTCTTCGCCGTGAGCGATTATGTGTATGGCATCGATGTCGCTGCGGCCTTGCAGGTAATCGGCGATCTGATGCAGGCCGTCAGCGCTCGAATCGATCAGTACCACTTCCACGCCCGGGTGAACGCTGGCGGCGATCTGTGTCCAGCCGTCTATGGCCGAGTCGATGAATGCAATTTCGTGCTTGCCGTTGTCGGCCGCGGCGTCGCCCGCAACGAGGAGGCGCGCTGTCCCCACAGATTCGGGTAGCGTGGATTGATCTACCTGCGGCGCCGTGACGACGAGATCAAAACCAGCAGGCGTTGCGGTGTGATCGCTCGCCGATGTCGACGTATCGGCTGGCGACGTATCCACTGGCGCTGATGTGTCGGTTGCGGGGTGGTCCGGCTGCGTGGCGGCATTGACCGCGTCGACCAACGCGGCGCCATCGAACATCAGGCGCGGTTCGAGTACGAGCGGGCTGGGTCCTTTGCGTTTGAGACGGCGTCTGGAGTTGACAAGGTTTGATGCTGGCGCGGATGACTTCATGATGAACTCCGATGACGCAAGTGATAAATATTTCTACTGCCGGGTTGCTGATACAAGTTCTGGTGATGTCGGTTCAAGGCGGTGTCAGTTCTATTCGTCCGCTCATTCCTGCGATGAGATCGGAGAATTGACCATCTATGACAGCGGCAACTTTTATGGACTGGCTGACCGGATCGATGCGCGCGCCCAAGCGTGTGATCCTGGCCGGATACGAGGCATCCGTTTCATCGATCTTCACCTGAAACTTGTAGCCGCTCTTGAGCCATACCAGCCAGCGCGACGGCACGATGAATTCCAGTTCCAGCGTGCTGTCGTCCAGAATATCCAGAATGGGTTGTCCCGCTTGCACGTACTGCTGCTCGCGCATTTTCTGCTCGGCGACGCGGCCGGAAAACGGCGCGGTGATGTTGCACTTATGCAGCGTGGTGTCGATCAGCGACACGTCGGCGCGACTCTTGGCAACTTCCGCTTGCGACGTATCGAGTTCGAGTTTGCCGACGGAGTTGAGATCTGCCAGCCGCTTGTTCGCGGCATAGATTTTTTCGGCAGCATCCAGAGACGCTTGCGCGCGTTGCAATTGCGCTGTTTGCATCTCGCAGTCAAGACTGATCAACACCTGGCCAGCCTTGAAGCGATCGCCTTCCTTGACGCTGATGCGATTTATCTTGGCGCTTATCTCGGATGCCAATGTCGTAAAGCGTCGCGGCGAAAGCTGCGCGCGAATATCCTGCTTATCCAGCGCCTGACGTTCGTTGGCCGCTATGGATCTGGTGGCCGGCGCGATCGAATTGCTGGTGCTCACACTGGGCGCGGATATTGCCCACGTATTGCTCATGCCGAGCACCAGGCTAAGCAATGGCCCAAGCATCCTCACTCGCATCGCTTTCGTCCGGCAAGTCATACCAGTCATCGCGCACCCGTACTGCTGGAAACGAGCGCCGCAATGGCGCCGTGTTTGAACGCCTGCCATTCCTGCGGCGTGGCCGGTTTGGAGACGGTGCTGACATAGCGTGTTTGGCCAAGGTCGTTGCCTTGCGCATCGGTAATCTGCCAATCGATAGCCGCTTCACGTTTGCCATGCTTCGGTATTGCCAATGTCATATGTCCGGTGACCCGCATGTCCGCTTGACTCGCGTCAGCCACCCAGCTCATGCCATTGAGCTGGACCGACTGCCAATTCAACGCGGGCATGCGCGCAGGAAGACTTATTTTTCCAAGATAGAACCGGTGCGGCGATGTCGCAGTAGCCGTATCGGATGAAGCGGTTTGTGCAACAGGCGGTTCGGGCGCCGGCGCGGCGGGTTGAACCGGAACGGGTATAGGTTTTTCAGGCGTAGGCGGCAGCGCCGGTGCTGCTTGGATCGTGGCTACGCTGGCGGGTGCTGGCGCGGGCACTTGACTGAGCACCTGCGTGGGCGCGGGTTTGGCGATAGCTTGTGTGTCCGATGCAGACGTCTTATCTGCCGTCGCCACCGACTGCGTCACGATGACTTTGTCACTATTGTTTGTAACTGCGCTTGCAACTGTATTACTCCCGGTATTGCTTCCGGTATCGCCCCAGCTTCCTCGCCGAAGATTTGTGTCGATTTGCCGAGTGAGATCGGTCAGCTTGATCGTTTGCAGATCGCCTATGGCGGGTTCGACACCCAGCGTCGCCTGCATCTTGCTGCTGGCGGAGTAGACTTGGCTGAGCGCTTGAAAGCGGCGCAACAGGCTGACAATGGCCGACGTGTTGTCGGAGATGCGCTCGAGCTGGCTCTTCACCTCTGCCGCTTCGCGATTGGCCGTGTGCTCGTAGATGCGTTGGTCGACTTGCCAGATAGCATCCGCGCGCTGGAACAGTATGTATGCGCTGTCATATTGCTGGTGCGACAAATGTACCTCGGCCAGCACCGCCATCTGTGTCGTCATACGACGTTGATCGGCGAGCTTTTCGTTGGCTTCGGAATAGCGCTTGACGGCCGGTAATGACAACAGGCTAAACAGATTCCAGCTGATTTGAGCGCTTGCTTCTTGCCAGTGGCTATTGATCAAGTAGCTGTCCGAATCGTGTTTGTAGCTGTAGTCGAACGATAAGTTGGGGAACAGACGCAGCATGTTCTTTTTGGTTTCCGCGATCGCGATGCGCGCGTTGTAAAACTGCTCCTTCAAGTCGGGATTGTTGGCGACCGCGAGTTCTTCCATATGCTCGATGGGTAAATCGATGTGCGTCGGATTTAAGTCGGTGGCCAGCGGGTCGGCCAGTTGATAGTCCGTTCCGGGCGGCAGATTGATCAGCGCGGCAAGCTCGATGCGCGACGCGGCAAGTTCGCGCTGGATGCTTTCGAGGATGCGCAGGTTTTCCAGTACGGTGCGTTGGTAGCGTAGCGCTTCCAGTGGATCGCGCACTTTCTCATTTTCGATCTTGCGCGAGTCGGCCAAAGCCGCTTCGCCCAGGCGGATGGAATCGCGCAAGTCTTTGTCGATCTTGTCCGCGCATACTGCGCGCCAGTATGCCGTACGGATATCCTGCATCAAAAGATGCATCGCCTTGCGCCGATGTTCGGCTGCAATGAGTACGCGATCGGCATTTTGTTTAGCGCTGACGTAGCTCACGCCGAAGTCGAGCACATTCCAGGTCAGGCCCAAATCTTCCGTTGTGTGATCGCGGTCCGACGAGATATAAGGATTGGCCAACGACGGCAGGCCTGTCACCGAATCCTTGCTGCGTGTGATGCGGTCGCTATCGCGCCAGTCGTAGCCTGCCGACGCGACCAGCTTGGGCAGCATGTCGTAGCGAGACAAATCCAGTTGGCCAACAGCGAGCGCTTCTTCCATCATGCGCGTGCGATGGTCAAGGTTGTACTTGAGCCCGCGCGCAAGCGCTTCGGCCAAGGTCAGTGGACCAGTAAGTGGCTCGACGCCGGCACTGGCTGCGGCACGGTCCGAAGCTGCGATGCTTTTTTGGTCCGCAGGCGAAATCGGCTGCGGCATGATGGCGCATGCGCCGAGCGCCAGAGCAAGTAGCGAAAGGCTTAAATTGCGGCTCCGGTTAAGAAGAGTCGGCTCTCTCATGAAAATCCTTTGGAATGGTGATAAATAGCGTTTGCTGGAAGCGTTAGATAACGGCTCAGTGAGTCCAAAACCTAAGTCCAGAAAAGCTACAATTTATGGGCGTTCAAGCGCCGACCCTACTTGCGGTGCAGGTGGTGGTACTACGCGCTTTGGGGACGTCAATTTCTGCGAGGAGTAGCCGCAAAGGGGCTATCCGGTCGATCGGCAGCGGTGTTAGCCAAACAAAAAAATGAATTGGCCGCTTCTGGATTAACTAGATTTATGACAAGTAGAAATTACAAACATCGCCGTGTATCTGGCATTGATTTGATCTGGATCAATTCGGCACCACACCTTCCATGCGGAAACACTCAAGTTGGATGTCGCCCACGCAACGCGTAACGTTGGCGGCTTCCTCGAAGCCGTGTTTGAGGAACAGCGGCCGTGCCAGACGGCTGGCATCGACAGTGAGTATTTTGGCGCCCATCGCGGCGCCGAGAAACACCAAGTCTTCGAGCAGCAACGACGCCACGCCTTGGCGCGCCGCGCGCGGCGCGGTGAACAGCAGATCGATGTGACCGGGTTCGACAATGGAACCGAAACCAACGATGCCATCGTCATTTTCGGCGACACGTACCCACGTATCGGTCAGGCGCCGGACAAATGCCGCTTCGTCGTCGGCGCGGGCAGCCCATGCCTTGCATTCCGCATCGTCGTAGGCATTGGGACCCATGGCAAGGATGGCCTCGCGAAACAGCGCAACGAGCGTCTGCGCATCGGCTGGACGATAGTCGCGCGTATTGAAGATCGGTGGTGGCAGGCGCGTGGGTTCAGTCATTGTCGAGAAAAATTTCCAGCAAGTCGTTGAGAAAATGACGTCCTCGCTCGGTCGGACGCAGATGCGTATCGTCGATGAACAAAAGACCGCGCTCGCGGGCAACGATCAACTTTGCCTCGATCGCTTCCAGCGGCAATCCGGTCGTCGCCTGAAATTGGCTGCGCGGCACGCCATCGATCAAGCGCAATGCATTCATCATAAATTCAAAAGGTAATTCGCGTGCTGTGATGGACCTCTGTTCCTGGATGAAATCGCCGCGTGTGGCGCCTTCCAGATAGGCATTCGGATGCTTATGCCGCATCTCGCGTACGATGCCGGTGTGGTGCGACAGTTTGCCGTGTGCGCCCGCACCGATGCCGAGGTAGTCGCCGAAGCTCCAATAGTTGAGATTGTGCCGGCAGCGGTGTCCGGACTTGGCGAAGGCCGAGGTTTCATAATGCTGATAACCCGCCTCGGCAAGATATGCTTCGATCATATCCTGCATGTCGGCCGAGGCATCCTCGTCGGGTAGTGACGGGGGCGAACGGTGGAACAGCGTGTTGGGTTCCAGCGTGAGGTGGTAACAGGACATGTGCGGCGGCGCGTAACGCAGCGCAGCTTCCACATCGGCTTGCGCTTCGGCGAGCGTCTGCTGCGGCAATGCGTACATCAGATCGATGTTCCAAGTATCGAAATGGCGCGCGGCTTGTTCGATGGCAGCGCGCGCTTCTCGACTGTCGTGGATGCGACCCAATCTCTGTAACTGGCGATCATCGAAACTCTGGATGCCAAGCGATACACGATTGATGCCGGCCGCGCGGAACTCCGCGAATTTGCCAGCTTCTATCGTGCCGGGGTTGGCCTCCAACGTGATCTCAGCGTCGGCTGCCAATGGCAACAACGTGCGCACCGTCGTCAATAACCGGTCGAGACCAGCCGTAGAGATCAAGCTTGGCGTACCGCCGCCGATAAAGATGCTGATGACGCGTCGTCCCCACACGTTCGGGAGCGCAGCTTGCAAGTCTGCTTCCAGCGCATTTAGATAATCTGTTTCGGGAATGCCGTTGTCACGCACTGCGTGGGAATTGAAATCGCAATACGGACACTTGCGTATACACCACGGAAAGTGAATGTAGAGTGCGAGCGGTGGCGGTGCCGACAACAGAACCCGCTCGACATCGCTCTGCGCCGATTTGATAACAATGGGAATAACGCGAGAAGTGCTCATAAATTTTTCGTGGAAGCGATGAATATAACTTCCCTGATTGCAGTTAGCATCAAGCGCAGGTGTGTAAATGTTTGCAAGGAGCCGAGTCGATGGGTGACAACAAAGTCGGAACACAGTTAGCTGCGAATTCTCCCAAGGCAATGGACAAAGTACGACTGGACGCAGTGATCACGCACATGCGGAACATCTTCCGCGAAGGCGGCGATATCTACCATGCTTCGCCTGCACCCATCTTTGCCGATGCGATCGATGTGCGTACCAAGCAACAAATGCAGTGGATCTTTCCCGATGGTACGAAGAGTGTCATTTCCAATCTCTCTTGTCAGCAGAATTTGATGCGTGCGTTGGTGGCGCTTTCCAACGTGACCGGCGATATGCAATACAAGAATGCCGCGAAGGCCAATATCCGCTATTACTTCAATCACTATCAGGACACGAATGGTTTGTTGCGGTGGGGCGGCCATCAATTCGTCGATCTCAGAACCCTGAAGGCTGTCGGACCCAGCGAGAAAAACGGCGTGCATGAACTTAAAAACGCGTTGCCGTATTACGATCTGATGTTCGAAGTTGACGCTGCGGCGACGACAAAGTTTATCAAGGCGTTCTGGAATGCGCACATCTACGACTGGCCGACGCTGGAGATCGGACGTCACGGCGAATTCACCAAGGAAATCGATGAAACGCTGTTGTGGAATGAGGATCCATACACCAAACAGCCGCCCTATTTTGAAGCCAAAGGTTTGTCATTTCTCAACGCGGGCAATGATCTTATTTATGCCGGCGCCATGGTGGCTGCGCGCAATGGTAACGAGTCGGCGATGCTTTGGGTGAAGCGCCTCGTCGACCAGTTTGTCAGTGCGCGCAATCCCATTACCAAACTGGGCGCGTACCAGTTTTCGCAACCGCGCAAGACGGAAGAACCGCCCAGCGACGACAAGACACTTTCCTGGTACGGCGATCGCGCTCAGCGCCAGTTCGGCCCAGACCTGGAACCGAATCCCGATCCGGATCCGACCAAGCGTCGCGTGTTGGAGCCCACCATGCTCTTGAAGGGCCAGGCGACGACGATCTATTCGGAGAATGCCTTGATGCAATTGCAGCTAGGGCATGATCTGGGCGAGAAGGGCAAGGATGTGCTGGCCTGGACTTGCGAAGGCCTGCTGGCATTCCAGAAATATGCTTACGACGCTACGACTAATACGCTCAGACCCATGCTGACCGATGGCACGGATTTGTCTCACTTCGTTTTGAAGCGTAATGGCTATTACAAGAAGATCGGTTATGTGCTGGAACCCTATGCCGCAACGAGCGCCTATCTGCTCTCGTATGCGCGCGCCTTCCTGATCACGGGTGATGAAGCCTTGTGGGGAATCGCACGCGGTATTGCGCGCGCCAATCAGCTTGGCGATCTGGGTGATGCACCTGGCATAAATCGACGCGTGAATCTGGCAACTGAGCAGGACGATCCGTATGCGCTTTTCGCAGTGCTGGATATCTACAACAAAACGCGAGTAGCGGATTATCTGGAACTCGCACGTGCCATTGGTAACAATATTTACCGCAAGCGCTTCGTCAAAGAAATCGACGGCCAGCCGGTGGGCTATTTCATGGACTGCAGAGAGAACGTCTATGCCAATTTCGACACCATCGAGCCGCACGCCCTGCTGGCGCTGCAAGCTGCAATCGACGGCAGGCCGGAATGCGTGCCGCCGTTCCTCAATGGCGCGGGCTACACCGAAGGCGAATATCTGCTACCGGATGGCACAGTCAAGACATTCCAGGACGAAGTCTTCTTGAGTTGAAGGTAGGACAGGCGCTTATCGAATTGGCGAAGCACTAGCGCTTCGCCAGTACATTTGCATATCTCCGAAGTATGCAGGCGTACCTCGGAGATGCATCAACGAAAATTACTTAAATAGAGCGACAGATGTCGTGCCCAAGCGCTGCTCAATCAAGCTGACCAGTGCTTTGTTTTGCTCCGCTAAAGCATTCAACTTAGCGTCCTGCTCGGCCAGCTTCTTGTTTTGATCGGTAAGTTCGGCGAGCTTCTTATTTTGCTCGGCATTCTGGGCGGCCAGTTCCCTGTTCTGTCCCGCCAGCTCTTTCACCGAATTGATGAGCATATAAGTGAAAGCGCCGGCATCGACTTCCTTAAAGTCAATCGGCTTCTCGTCGCTCTCGCGTAGCTTCTTCTTCTCGCTCACGACCATGAAGGGCAAGGTCTTTTCGAGTTCTTGCGCGACAACACCGACATACTCTTCGTCATTGTTTGGCATGCCTGCCAAGCCGTTGTACTTGAACTTCACGGGATGGATTTTTTCCAAATCGGCAAGACCTAATTTGAAGTCTTTGATGTCCTTCTTGGCGCGTTCATCAGACCCGATTATCCATACCGACGAACCTGGCTTTGTTGCAATGCCGGTACTGCCGCCGTTACCGGTGAGGGTGAGACTAGTATTGGCGAGCGTGACTGGACCGTTAAATGTGGACGTAGCGTTCACCGTGAAAGTAGAAGTGGTCAAAACATCGTTAGGCGGAGCCAGGTGAGGGTTAATCGAGACATTGCCCGAAAAATATGCAGCGGCGTTATAGCCATATGCATAGAGACCGTATTTAACACGCGCCTCGTCGTCATGCGGATCCACACCGAACATTCCAGACCAAGAGTTGACTGAATACCCGCCTATTGCCGCATTGTTTTCAGATTCGCCAAAGACGCCGAAGTCTGTTTCGGACTCGCCAGCGACCCCTTGCGAGTTAACGCCTATGCCACTGATGGCTGGAGTGGAGTCGGGCAAGTCAACTGGGTTTGCGGCGTCTATGCCAATTGCGGCTACTGCACCTTTCACATTTAAATAGTTTTTACTAAGGGTCATTCGATCTGAATTTGCACCGCGAAAATAAATAATGCCATTAGCATTGGGTGCATTAACGAACGTATTGGTGCCATCCGTTAGGAGAGAATAATCAAACCCATTCCTCCAGAAGCCGGAATAGGCTGTTGGATAAGAAGGGTGTTTTCCAATCGACGTGCTACCGGCGACGGTTGGATCTACAGCCATTGCAGGTGCTGCTGTGATTGCAATAGCAAGACCGGTGAGCAGGTATCGCACAGGACTACGGCTGAGCTTGTTCGCGGTATGTGCAGCGTAGTGAATTGCAGAATATGCTACTTTCATTTGTCTCTCCTGATTGCATGAATGGTTTTCTTGCCTACTCAAAACGCATGCTTCCCTGCACATGAAGGGCATTAAGAGAATTGATGAAACAGTTTCCCCGTTGCGCCCGTTAGAGCAGCGCGAAACATTGCGTCAGGTAGGTATCTGTGAACGGAAGACGGTTGCGTCTGATTCCGCTTTTTAGAAAAGAATTTTCTTACGGTTTTCTTACGCAGGTAGCGGCGATCTATGGCCTGTATGCGAAATGAATAAAAGACAAATCAGGGCGTGGCCCATGCAGCAGAAATCGGAATGGCAGTGTTCTGAAACTTACTCTATGTGTTTTACTTCTCGTCCGCCGATTTGGCTGTTGCAGCGTCGATGGCTTGTTCTTCGTGTTGCATTTGCTGGCTATTGGTTTGCTCTATTTGTTGCTTGATTTGATCCATTTGTTTTTTCGCCTGTTCCGCTTGCGCGGCTTCGCCTTTGGCGACCGTCGCAGCGGTGACGGCGGTTTCGGAAACGCCGCAGGCAGCTTGCAGTAAACAAATCAGCGTGCAGCTAATTGCGTAAATCGATTGTTTCATTTGCATTCCTTTCGCAATGAAAATTCGTTCTCGCCGTTCCCGCAGTGAGCGCGTATCATCCTTCGATTTTTGCGCGCTATGTGGTTTCGCAACCTACAACTTTATCGCTTGCCCGCGCCGTGGCGCATCACCACTGATCAGCTTGCGGCGCAGCTTGGTCGTCTCGTTTTCCGGCCGTGCGGTAGTCAGGACTTGTCCAGCAGCGGTTGGACCGAACCTGTCGCCGGACGTGGCCTCGTCCATAATGTGGAAGGCCAATGGATGATTGCACTGGGCGTCGAACAGCGCTTATTACCCGTGGCCGTGATCAATCAAGTCACCTCCGAGCGCGTGGCGGAAATCGAAGCGCAGCAAGGATATCGACCGGGCCGCAAACAAACTCGGGAGCTCAAGGAGGCCGTGAGGCAGGAATTGCTGCCGCGTGCTTTTACGCGTCGTAAGCGCAGTTTCGTATGGATCGATCCCAAGGCGGGCTGGCTGGTGATCGACGCGGCCAGCCGTAAAGCAGCCGAGCCGGTCATCGAAGCGCTGGCCAAGGTGCTAGACGAATTGCCACTGAAACTACCGAACACGCGGCGCAGTCCGGCAGCAGCCATGACGGAATGGCTCGCCGCAAATGAGGCGCCCGGTGCATTCACCATCGATCAAGATTGCGAATTGCGTTCAGTGACCGAGGAGAAGAGCGCAGTGCGCTACGTGCGCCATAGTTTGGACGGCAGCGAGGTGCGTGATCATATTACCGCGGGCAAACTGGCAACTAGACTTGCGCTAACTTATGACGACCGCATTAGCATCGTGCTCACCGAACAACTGGAAATTAAGAGGTTGGCGTTTCTCGATGTCGTCAGGGAATCTGCTCCTAACGCGAACGCCATCAACGCCGAGGAGCAGTTCGATGCCGACATCGCGCTGATGACGGGCGAGTTGAGGCGCTTGATCCCCGCTTTGATGGCCGCGTTGGGCGGCGAAGAAGAGACAGTGTGAGCATGAAGCTATATCTTGCGGGACCCGATGTCTTTCGTGTCGACGCGTCTGCGTGGGCGCAAGAGGCTCAGGTTCTATGCCGCCATTACAACTGTGAGATATTGGTACCGCTCGACGGCGATGCGGTTACCCCGCTCGGTATCTATGACAATAACATTCGCATGATCGAAGCAGCAGACGCGGTTATCGCCAATCTCAATCCATTTCGCGGGACTGAGCCGGATTCGGGCACTTGTTTTGAAGTGGGTTATGCCTTAGCGCTGGGCAAGCGCGTGATCGGCTATGTGGGCGACGGCGAATTGTTGAAAGACCGCGTCGAGCGCTTGCAGGGAAAATCGCTCCAACAGCACAACGGCCGCGATTGGCTGGATGCCAACGGCATGCGCGTGGAAGATTTCGATTTGCCGCTGAATCTAATGCTTACGTCATCTACGTCGATCGTTATCGGCGATCTCGAAGCCGCACTGCTTGCCCTTATGCGTTCATGACTGTGATGCCACGGCCAATGGCGATGCCGTGGTTTCCGCGGAACGGCCGTATTCCGCTTTCAAGTTTGGCAGCCAGCGTTTGAGGCCTGGCGTAACGATGACATTACTGAGCAGTGCCATCAATACAAGCATCGTGAACATCTGCTGCGAAATTACGCCAAGGTCATAACCGACGTTGATGACGATGAGCTCCATCAATCCGCGCGCGTTCATCAGCAAGCCAAGAATTTTTGACGCTGCGGATCCCATGCCGGACATGCGCGCGGCCAGATAAGCGCTACCGAATTTTCCAAGCGTGGACAAAGCGATCAGCAATGCGCACCAACCCCAGGTTTGTGCGCTATCGAGCGATCCGAGGTTGGTTCTGAGTCCCGTGTAGGTAAAAAATATCGGTACGAATAACACTTGTACCAGCTTGCCGATCTTGTCGTTCCAACTTGCGACGAATACTCGTTCGTCATTGACTAGCAAACCTAGCATGAAGCCGCCGAAGATTGCGAAGATACCGATCTTGTAAGTGGCCAGCGCGGATAGGAACAATACGCTGAGGACGAGCGCCAACAGACTGCCGCTGGGGCTTTGGTCTCCGCTCACGCGCGCATCCATGCGTATGCATCGCTTGAGTACTGGCCGCACGATGAACCAGCAAACCAGCACATAAATTGCAAGTATGGCAAGCGTCTGTACAAATCCTGCTACAGAAAAATTCGCCGCCGCCAGCGCTGTCACGACCGCCAGCATGAGCCATCCCGTTACGTCATTGATGGCTGCGGCGCTGATCGCGATGACGCCAATTGCAGTACGTGTCAATTTGAATTCGATCAAGATGCGGCCAAGCACCGGCAGCGCCGTGATGGAAAATGCCGTGGCAATAAAGAGTCCGAAAATCAAAC
>DASUGV010000095.1:0-6953 GCA_036273835.1 Rhodocyclaceae bacterium | reverse complement strand
GTGAAGCGGGGTCGCAGTCGAAGACGTGAAATTGTTACATATCATTCCAATTAGTTGGACCGTGCGGCCGCCCAGCCTACCTCGCTATATTGCTTGCTACGAGGCGAGAATGGCCCAGCGTTCATGATCGCACCAGCGTCCGCCAATTTTCAGATAACGCGGCGAGAAGCCCTCTCTCGAAAATCCACACGACTTGACCAACGCGATTGATGCCGTATTGCCGGGCTGGATGTTGGCCTCTAGACGATGCAGTTTGAGTGTCTTGAAGGCGTGTCGAACGACAGCTTGCAAGCCTTCACGCATGAGACCCTGATGTTCAAAGCCGCAGAATGCGTAGTAGCCGAGGTAGCCACTGCGAAAAGCGCCGTGGACGATGTTGGTAATGTTGATCACGCCAGCAATTGCTTTACTATTCCGCTCGCATATAAGAGAACCGCAACTGGTGGTCTCTCGCATGCGTTCGATATAGGCGTGAAACTGCTTTGGCGTAGACGGTGGCGATGTCCACGGGTGATGAAGTGCGTGACTTGCGCGCACCGACGCAAGGAATTCGCGTTGGTCCGTTAGCGCCGGATGGCGCAAATAAATACGAGCGGTCATTATGCCTAATGTGGCCGCGCCTGTTCTAGATTATTTCGGACTCTACCCAGATATTCCGCGCGAAAGCGACGCAGGATAAAGTCCTTGTAGTTTTTGCTTTCCAGGTCTTGCCAAGCTTTTTGTCGACACACTTCGGAGTGCTGACGCGAAGCGATCAAGGTCGCGTCGCTGGGCATCGTGGCTTTCGCGCCCGTCATGAATTCGTAGCCATAGAGCTTCATGTATTCGCCGGTGATCGTTTCGATGATTTCGATCTCTTCGAGCGAGAGCTGCGTTTTGAATTTGTCCTTGTTGGCCGGAATCGGCGCGAAGCAGTTCGATTCCCAAAGCGCCGACATGTGCGCAATCTGCTGCGCTTCGGGAGACTGGGTTACGTCCAGCATCTGCGGCAGAAAATCGATGCCGAAGAAGCCACATATTTTGCGCAAGGTGGTTTCCTGGTCGCCGATGAAATCTTCAAAGCGAATTGTCATGACGCGATCAGGATATTTTTCGGCCAGACCACGGCCCACGCGATGCGCAGCGACCCACGTGTAAGCGTTCAGCGTGGTGTCGAAGTCGTGAATGATGGCACGGTTGATCGAGGCCACTTGCGCGCGCGGGTCGCGTATGACATTCAGGAATAGCATGTTCGGGAAAAGCGTCATGAGCTCGTCGGCGTAGTGCACGCTGTCGAGCGACTTATCCATGACGACCGTTGCGTTGTGACGCTCTCCGGCGCGCAGCAGCAATTCCCACACGATGCGATGCACGCTGCGTGGCTCGTTGCAGATCGCGTCGAAAATTTCCACCGGATCGAACACGATGCCGTTCCATTTAACCATGCTGGCTGCTTGCAGACCGATGATGTCGACGACCAGCCGGAAATACGCTTTGTCGTCCGATAGGTCGCCGTAGAGCGGCACCAGTGGCATGAAGTCCACAATATGCAAAGGATATGGCGAATAGAATTTATCGTTGAAGTTCAACCGGAGTCGAAGCGCATGACTGCCGCAACGTCTCAGCGGAATCATCAATACCGGACGCGGACGGTTGGTCGAAGCGATACTTGGTTCAGTCTTGACAGCAGCTTTCATGACATGACTCCTGGTAAAACAATCGATGAAGGGCCGGATTCTTCGATTGCGATCAATATGCGATCAATAAAAAAGAAATCCGGCCAATCCGGCAACCGGTACCAACCACACTGCCTCGATGCGATACCGCGTCAGCGCAATGAACGCGGCCAAGCCAAGCACAACGGACATCCAGCTAGGCGCGGCCGTTTTGCCGACCAGCACCGCCGCCGTGAAGACCATGCCAACCACAGCGGCGCGCACGCCACGCAATGCCGCCATCGTATTCGGCGAGTTCTTGAGTTGATCCAGCATACGTGTGCACAACAACATTACGATTGCCGACGGCAAGACAATGCCCATAGTTGCTGCGATCGCGCCTGCAAGACCGGCGACTTTATATCCGATGAAAGCCGCGCAGACGATCACGGGCCCCGGCATCATTTGCGCCATCGACACGGCGTCGACGAATTCCCGCTGCGTGACCCAACCGTAACCATTGACGACACTGTGCTGAAGGAGCGGAATGAATACGTAAGCGCCGCCGAACAGCAGCACGCTCATGGCGCCGAAAACGCCGAATAATTTAAATAGCAGCGTCGGACCGAATCCCCTCAGAAGCGCGGCAATGCCCACAGCGCAGCCCAGCAGCAGAAAATTTTCTTCAAGCCGGGAAAGGGATATCTTGCGGCAATAGGCGTTGAGCGCATGGTTATCGACGAGCATCAGTGTTGTTTCTCTTACGACGCTCGGATGCTTGAGTTGATTCTCCACCTGATAGGCTAATGCCGATGTCATTCTTGGTGGCAGCTTGGGTATCACGCGACCTGGCCGGCTGCCGAACCAGTATCGTCCCGCGATCGCTGCGATGAACACGATCGCCAGTGTAACGGCGAGACCGCCAACAAAAAGCAGCGCACTCGCCGCCGCAATGGCCAACAGGCCTTCGCGCAGACCGGTGATGGACTTGTGCCACATATTCCACGCTGCGGCGAGAATGATCGCTGTCACGGCGGGGACAACGCCCATGAAAATCTTGCTCACCGCCGGTATGTGTCCCCACTGCAAGTAGGCGACGGTGAATAGCACCATCAATACGAATCCCGGCGCGATGGCTGCGCCGATGCAGACCAGCGCGCCGAGGATGCCGCGCAGGCGGTAACCGATATAACCGACGACGTTGATGGCTACCGGACCTGGCAGCACGGACGCAAGAGAAATGCCATCGACCACATCGTTGTGGAGCAGAAGCTTGCGCCGCTCGACGATGACATTTTGCACCGCTGCGATCATCGACATGTAGCCGCCAAAACTCACGCATGCTATTCGCATAAATATCCAGAACAAGCTGGATAGGGAAAGTTCATCCGTTTCCGGATCGGTCGCAATTTCATTTCCGTAACTGGTTTCCATGATCAATGGCCGTAGGCTTCGCCGGTCGCTACGGCGGGAACGTGTATGGAAAAATAGCGGGAAAAGCTGTCGATGAAGCGGCCCAGTTCGTTCGCGGGCAATTCGTTGATGCCCGCCGCCGAGCGTCTGCCGCCACCACCTTGGAAGCGTTCGCACAAGCCGCTGGCGCTTCGGATGTCCGGGGCGCCCGAACGCACGCTCACGAGGTAAGAGCCGTCTGTTTTTTCGGTCAGCACAGCAAAAGATTTGCCTGCGTCCCGCGTAGCCAGTTTGTTGGCTAACACGCCCGAGATGCGACGCGCCCATGGTTCGCACGGCAGAATATAAATGGCCCCCCACGCGGAAGACCATTCTGGTGTCATATTATTCATGTGCGACTCGTCTTCCTTGTACCCTTCCGTCAACAGACGGTATTGGGGCGCAGTGGCGACGAAATCCAGCGGTTCCAGGTATTCATGCAGCGACTCGTAAAGCGAAACGGGCGGAATGTGCAGGTCTTCCAGCTTTTCACCGTAAGCGTTGTAATTGAGCATCAAGCCCAGCTCTTCGAGCGCTTTTGTGTGGAAGGCATTCAATTCATGTTGGCGGCACAAGATGTTGCCGACGTGCAGGAGATTGTCGCCAAAAGCCGCGACGGCTGCCCATTGCCAATAGCGTCCTTGCAAATGACGATTCACCAGGATGCTGGTACATACGTCGGACGAGTCGTCCAGGAAGGCATGCAAGTGCGGATGCTCGAATAGCTGCTTTGCCGAGTGGTGATCAAAATAACTGACTTGGCCGCCCGCCTCGAGAATACGTTTCAGCGCTACGACATTGGCATCCAGCGATATGTCGAGAACCGTGACATCGGCCGGGTTGTCGCAGGGGACGCGGTCAAGCAGTCGGATATCACGCTTGATGCCGGTGATCAGAACGGCGTCTTTCGGATTGGCCAATCTGAGTTGATGCAATGCGCATATTCCATCCGCATCACCGTTGAAGACATCGTACGTATGCGATGCAGCGAAAGAAGCCGGCCCGGATTTGAAAGACGAAGCACTCATCACACTGTCCCGAAAAATTCCTTTGCGAGATGTGCGAACAATGCGCTGGTGGATTCTTCGATGGGCATCACGCCCGTGTCGAGGACGAGCGCGGGTTTCAGCGGCGCTTCGTACAACGCCGATACGCCGGTGAATTCCGCAATTTTGCCGGCGCGCGCTTTGGCATAGAGACCTTTTGGATCGCGCGATTCGCAGATATCTGCCGACGTGCTGACATGCACTTCGACAAAGCGCTGTTCGCCGATAATGGCGCTCGCCATTTCACGATTGTCGCGATAAGGCGAGATGAGCGCGGTGATGACGATCAGGCCGGCCTCGTTCATCAAGCGCGCAACTTCGGCAGTGCGGCGGATATTCTCGCGACGATCTTCCGCGGAAAAACCCAAGTCCCTATTCAGATGGTGGCGCACGTTGTCGCCGTCCAGGACGAAACAGGGATGGCCGGATTCGAGAAGTTTTTTCTCCAGCGCATAAGCCAACGTGGATTTGCCCGAACCGCTCAGTCCGGTCAGCCACACGGTAGCAGGACGATGGCCGAAATATTCTTCCCGGGAACCTGCGGATACCTGACCGGCATGCCAGAAAATATTCGCTGTGGGTAAGAGACGGTATTCGTGATCTTTTGGCGTTGTACCGGGCTCGATGGCTCGAGCCACTTTAGCCATCAAGGTCTCTTCACGAATAAACGTTTTCATGATCGTCGCTTCCCTTTTGCGTTGGGTTATGATGATGGCATCATACGCATACCACCCGGTTCCCGCTGTTCGACGGCTATATTTAAACCCGTCTCACATACGATCGGGATGCCGTACGGCGCCAGTCAAACGGCATGCTAACCGTACCGTGCTGCCAAAAAGTGACACTGCCCTTACGTGCAGTCTCATCCACATAAAACCCAACACTGTTGCAACGGCGCCGCGCTTTTGAAATGAGCGCGGCGCCGACAATTCTTACTGCAAGCTGACAACCAGCGCTGCCTCCTGCTTGTGCCAACGTAGCGGAATGATATATGCCTTGATGTTGCGTGGCACCTGAATGGCTTGCGCCGTGCCTTGCACGATGATGGGTACCGAGATCATGAAGTCCGAACCGAAATGCATGCGTGCATTGCCTGAAACGGTGTTGGCTACCTCGCCGGCCAGGTCGCACATGTTGTTGTCGCTGACATCCGTTTCGCCAACCTGCAGCAGCAGCGCTCGCAATAGATCGCGGCGCGCCGTCACATACACGCAACCCTGGCGCTCGCCCGAAATGCCGATTACGCCGGTGAAATCGTAGATGGGCAAAGCGGTGGCGTCGCCCAGATGAGGACTGCCGATCTCGGGCGCGCGCCCGGTCTGGCGTTCAAAGTACTGTTGAACGATGTCGACGAAAACCCGCAGTTGTTGTTCATCCATTTGTGCTTGCTCCTAGCAGTTCGTCCATGGCGTCCGTGAGATCTTCTTCGGTGAATGGCTTGCACAAGAAACCTTGAGCGCCTTCCTTCAAGGCCTGAATAGCGGTGGTCTTGTCAGCCAATGCCGAAACAACCAAAATTTTGACCTTCGGGTTCATCTGCTTGAGCTTTTGGATGCATTCGAGACCATCCATGCGCGGCATGGTCAGGTCCATCGTCACGACATCGGGCTTGTCGGCGGCGAACTGCTTGACTGCTTCTTCGCCGTTGCTGGCCGTCGAGACGACCTTCAGATGATGTTGCGTGAGCGTGCGCGAAATCTTACCGCGTATGATGTTGGAATCATCTACGATCATCAATTTGAGACTCATTACGCTGCCTCCCTAGCTGTTGCGTCGACGCCCTGATCGCGAGGCGCCAACGGTAATGGTAATTGCACACGGAAGTGGCAGTACTGGCCCGGTGTGGTACCAACACGCACACGTCCTCCCATTTTCGTGATGATGTCTTTCACCGTATCGAGTCCGACGCCGCGTCCCGAATCTTCGTCGACCGTCTCGCGTGCGGACACACCCGGTTCGAAGATGAAGGGGATCAGATGACGAAGGTCGGCCTGTGCGGCCATCTCGGCGCTGAGCTTGCCCATGCGCACGGCAGCGGCGCGAATCTTTTCGGGATTGATGCCGGCGCCATCGTCGCGGAAGCTCAACTCGATGTTGCCGTCGCCAGCATCCGATATATAAACGGAAATGCGCCCCGCTTCCGGCTTGCCATGCTGCTTGCGTACGCCGGGTTCTTCCACGCCGTGTGCGATGGAATTGCGTATGAATTGATTGACGATGCTATTGACCGCTTCGTGCAGTGAGCCGCCGAGCGTATCCAAGTCGAGTCCTTGGTAACTCAACTCCACTTGCTTGTTATGACGTTGTGCTATCTGTTGCGCGAAGCTGCGCCACTGGCGCACGAACGGCAGACTGGCAACGGCCGGATCGTGCGCGGGCTTCGGCGCTTCGACGGTCACCACGCCACGCACCTGCGCGATACGTGCGAGCGCTTCCTGTATCGCGTTGAGTTCCACGTATAGGCCTTTGACCCGCACCGTGACCGGCAGAAAGTCCTCGTTTTGCAGACTCGGACTGGCTCGCAAGCCATCGAGCAAGTTTTCGAAAGAGTGGAGCGATTGCGCAACCGTTTCCAGATTCAACGCGTTGGCATCACCCTTGAGCCGGTGCGCAATGCGGAAGATGGTATCGATGCGGCGCGAGGACAAGCCGGCGGTCGCGCTGCTCGTCTTGAGTTCCTGGTTGATCTGGTCCAGCCCTTCGACCGCGTTGCGCAAGAATTCCTGCATCATGCGCGGATCGGCTTGCAGGATGTGCACCATCATGCCCATCTGATCCTGCACCTTGCGCTCGCTGTCTTTGAGCTCGCGTTCCAAACGCA
>DASUGV010000094.1:0-3155 GCA_036273835.1 Rhodocyclaceae bacterium | reverse complement strand
CCTCGCCTGCAAGACCGCACCGAAGGGAAGGCGACGCATTTCTATTTCAGATGCGTGGCCTGGTGCCTATCGCATCGGCTGGCCACGTCGGCCGCAGCGGCCTTGTTTTTTTTCGGATCCCTGGCGCTGGTGCCGCTATTGACAACCGGCTTCATTCCGCCTGACGACTTATCGCAAACCCAGATATATCTTGAGTTGCCACCGGGTAGCACGTTCAACCAGACATTTCAAATTGCCGAAGCGGCGCGCAAGGCAATCGAAAAGAACAAATATGTCAAACAGGTTTATACAGCCATTGGCGGCGGCAGCGCGGGCACCGATCCATTCGACATGGGCGACGCGGCTGACGTGCGCAAGGCGACGCTGACGATCAATCTGACGCCTCGCAAAGAGCGCGCCGGCGTGAAAAAGCAGACGATAGAGAAGCAGTTGCGCACAGCCGTCGAAATGCTGCCGGGCACGCGCGTCAAGATCGGACTGGGCGGCGCCAATGACAAATACGTATTGGTGCTGGCGAGCGAGGACGGTCCCGCGCTGCTCGCACACGCGCGCGTCGTGCAGCGCGAGCTTCGCACCATTCCAGGCATCGGCAACGTCACATCCAGTTCCAGCCTCCTGCATCCGGAGATGGTGATTCGGCCGGACTTCGCGCGCATGGCAGATTTGGGCGTCACGTCAGCATCGATAGCGGATACCTTGCGCATCGCAACGGTTGGTGATTTCGATCAGAACTTGCCCAAGCTGAATTTGCCGCAACGGCAGATACCTGTGGTCGAGGAACTTCGCGCGGATGCCCGGCAAGACATGGAACTGCTCAAACGCCTGGCCGTGCCGGGGGCACGCGGACCTGTGATGCTGGGCAATGTTGCCGACCTGTCCATCGAATCGGGCCCCGAATTGATCGAGCGTTACGATCGCCTGCGCAATATCAACTTCGACATCGAACTCAATGGCGAGCCCTTGGGCGAAGTGGAAAAACAAGCGCTGGCACTTCCCAGCCTCAAGAATCTGCCGCCTGGCATTTATCAGACAACAGTAGGCGACGCGGAGGCTATGGGCGAGCTGTTCGCCAGCTTCGGCATGGCCATGGGCACAGGTGTGCTGTGTATCTACATCGTCCTGGTGCTGTTGTTCAAAGATTTCGTACAACCAGTGACGATTCTCGCCGCGCTGGTATTGTCGATACCAGGAGCCATGCTGGCGTTATTCGTTTCGCATACCGATCTGTCGATGCCCGCCATGATCGGCTTGATCATGCTGATGGGTATCGCCACCAAGAATTCGATTCTGCTTGTCGAATACATCATCATGGCGCGGCGCGATCACGGCATGTCACGCTGGGATGCGCTGCTCGACGCCTGTCACAAACGAGCGCGGCCCATCGTGATGACGACCATCGCAATGGGTGCCGGCATGTTGCCGATCGCGATGGGACTTGGTGTCGATCCAAGCTTCCGTTCACCGATGGCCATCGTGGTCATCGGCGGTTTGATCACATCGACCTTCCTGAGCCTGCTGGTGATTCCGGTGGTGTTCACCTTTGTCGATGATTTATTCCAGTGGATCGCGCATTTTTGGCGCAACAAGAAATTGCCTGATGGCGCTTCGCTCGAAGGATAGTTTGAATTACTTACGTTGACGCGAAACGATGTTCGCAACGTCCTGCAGTACGCCAGTTTCTATTTTTTTTGCTTCATCCAGAAGCCGTGGGATTTCTTTCAGATGTCCTTGTCCGAAAGGTAGAAGTCCTCTTCTGCACATGACCATACGGCTTTGTGCCACATCACTGAGTGAAACGACGCGAGCATATTCCGTCAGCATGGATTCAGGAATATCGTAGCCGATTTTTATCAACCATTTGAGCCGATCGAGCATGCATTTCTTGTGCTCCCACAACACATGAAAGCCGCGATAGTCGACTGTCTTTGCGGCGCCTGCCTCTTGCCCAGCAATCCACGCTACAAGATATTGGCCAAGAAAATCGTAGTTTTTTAAGCCATACCACAGCACGTTGTCAGCCTTTAAAAGTCCACGAAGATCGGGGTTAAGCAGTGTGTTTCGTGAATCGAGATATTCATTCAGTACATTCACAAACTTCTGCTGATCAAAAACTGCCTGCGGACCATTGATAGCAGGTTTGAAAAGCCGCGTGCGCTCTGGAAATTGCGGCAAGACAGCTATAAAAGCGGCATCCAGTTCGTCGTAGCCACACGTGAGCTTCTTATACTGCGACTTCTTGTCGAAACCGATAATGTCGAATGTTCGCTGTGACTCATCGAAGCCAAATACGAGAAGACGATGTCCAAAATGGCTGTCGTAACCGTTGAAAAGTACGGGAATGTAATATTCGTCGATAAATGTTTCGACGTAAAAATCTTGTTTTATGTTGTCGACGATATAGCTAGAAATGGATCCATAAAATGCCTCCATTGTAGCGGCGTCGAGATGGGCGCTATTTGACAACCATGGGTTGTACAGCGATGTGCCTTCGGTAAAATGAATTTCTCCCTTGGCCATTGTTGAACTGTCGAGAATATCCGCCAGTTTTAGTTGCTCAGGATCGCACTGCAACTGAACAAAGTTGCTGAAAAACCACGGCCAAGCATCTACGTGCGCAAACGTTATGCCGAGATGGTAGCCATACATCATATAGCCACGAATAGGTGATTCCGCCAAGGGTAATTGTTTGACAACCATGTGTGCTCTGCTGCGGAGAACATGTGAGTCGAAGGGACATCACACAAGTCGTGTCAGTTCCCGTTTCGTATCACGCTATCAAATTTTCCAACGTCGTAGCCATTGGCTGCGTCGGATTAAATTCGTTCAAAAACGAAGGAGGCTTTAAGGATACGAGCCGGTACAATCCGGACTTCTACTTGCTGCAATGCGCGTCAATACTTGGTGCCGAGAGAGGGACTCGAACCCTCACGGTTTTACCCGGCGGATTTTGAGTCCGCTGCGTCTACCAATTCCGCCACCTCGGCACGAGGAGGGCGCGATTATGGATGAAGCGGCGCGCCGCATCAAGTTTCACTCCAATTTTTGCCCTGCCATGGCTTTGACGCTGGACGATTTCGATTACCCCTTGCCGCCGGAATTGATTGCGCAAACACCGCTGGCCGACCGTACAGCTTCGCGCTTGCTGATCTTGCAAC
>DASUGV010000093.1:0-4443 GCA_036273835.1 Rhodocyclaceae bacterium | reverse complement strand
CGTACCGAACAAGTACAAATTTTTTCCTGGTTTGAGATCGTCCAGCACCAGCGTGCCCGTCGGCTTCTTGCTGACTAGTATCTGGTCGCCTTCTTTGAGATGCTGCAAGCGCGAAGTCAAAGGACCATTCGCTACCTTGATGCTGAAGAATTCCAGATGCTCTTCATGATTGGCGCTAGCGATGCTATAGGCACGCAGCAGCGGCTTGCTCTCGGTTTCCAGGCCGATCATCACGAAGTGGCCATTGCGAAAGCGCAGGCCCGGGTCGCGGGTAGTCTTGAAGCTGAACAAGGTATCGTTCCAGTGATGCACGCTCAGCACACGTTCGGTTCCAAAATTTGCCATTACAGATTCCGTCAATTCAAAAGCCGGAGGCGCAGTTTACCGGCACATCAGAAACATGGGAGCGATTTGCTTAGAACAAATAGTGATTTTCGCCACGCCGCTCAAGAACCGAAAACAGCTTCGGACTCATGTAGACAGTTTCCCCATTGAGCCGGCCTAAGGCAAACAACGGCGGCTCATTGCTGGATAACGTGTGGCTATGCAACGCCACGACGTTACACACCAATTACATATGGAGGCTCATGCGTTCAGCATCAAGATCGACAGCTCATAAAAAAAGCCCGCGATGCGCGGGCTTTTTTATGTCAAATGGATATCAGGCATAGGAACGCATGCGCATCGACAAAGCCTGCAATTGCCGTACACCGCTTGCTTCGGCCCGATGACACCAATCCTGCAGTTGCTTGAGCAATTGCTCTCGCGACGCAGTCGAACGTGCCCACAGTGCGACCAGTTCTTCCCGCATCTGATGCAGCTGGGCCAGCTTGGGGCTATGCGCCAAAGCCTCATTCAGTTGGGAGCGCGCCACGGCGGACAAGGATTGTTCGTCGCCCAGCAACGATCTGCGTAACCGTTTCACATCGAAACGATCACCGTGCGCCGCCTTCAGACGCGCCAATTCTTCTCCATACACATCCTTGAGTTCGCGGATATAACGCGTCATCACATCGTAACGATGGGTAATCACCGCCTGCAGCATCTCCACATCGACGACCGCCTTGGCCTCGCCAAAACGCGGCACGGGAATAGTCTTCTTGACTGTCGCGAGGCCGAGCATTTCGAGAATGCGGATGTACATCCAGCCGATATCGAACTCGTACCACTTGGCGGATAGCTTGGCCGAAGTGGCGTAAGTATGATGGTTGTTGTGCAGCTCTTCGCCGCCGATCAGGATGCCCCAAGGCACGACATTCGTGCTGGCATCGTCGCAATCGAAATTACGGTAGCCCCAATAATGTCCGATGCCATTGATCACGCCTGCCGCAAACAGCGGAATCCAAATCATTTGCACCGCCCAGATGGTGATGCCGATAAAACCAAACAACGCGAAATCAACGATCAGCATCAGACTCACACCAAACACAGAATGTCTGTAGATTTTTCGCTCGATCCAATCGTCTGGCGTACCGTGCCCGTATTTGCTCATCGTTTCGCGATTTTTCGCCTCGGCGCGATAGAGTTCGGCGCCCTCCCAGAATACCTTTTTGATGCCCCGGACTTGAGGACTATGCGGATCTTCTTCAGTCTCGCATTTGGCGTGGTGCTTGCGGTGAATCGCAGCCCATTCCTTGGTCACCATACCCGTTGTCATCCACAACCAGAAACGGAAAAAATGACTCGGAATAGCGTGAAGTTCTAAAGCGCGGTGCGCTTGGTGGCGATGCAGAAAAATGGTGACAGAAGCTATGGTGATGTGAGTCAGCACCAATGCAACAACGATATAACCCCACCAGGGAAGATCGATCAAGCCAGAGAGCAGGTACATAAGATCCTTAACAATATTTATTGCAGATTTAATTCTACGTGATAGACAACGGCAGGCAATGATCTGTTCTTCAATTTTTTGTCATTTTTGATTGCTTCACAAGCCCGACTAGTTGACAAAGCTGCCCGGTCAAGGCTAGTTTTCGGCTTATGTACGCGATACAGCACTCGGTGCTTTACTCTGTTTTAATTCTTTCCCTGACCCTCGGCGCCCTGCTGCGGGGTCTGCTGCTGCGCCGCGCGCGCATCTAATTCATCCCCTTCCTGCTGGTTTCGACCTTTCGCCATTTGGCGACGAGCGCCTTTTTGCGCCTTACTTCAAGGAAAGAATGATGTTTGACTCAAGTGCTCCCTCGATTCATGTGTTTCGACTACGACTGCATCACAGGTGCCGGGCCACGAGCTAGCCAAACACGGCCGCCCGCCACCTTCGCCGATCTCAGCCAACCCTGAAATTCGAATGCACTGGAGACCACGATCATGTTGAAGCAACCAGACACCAAATACCACGCCTTTCCTCCGATCAATCTTGCCGATCGACGCTGGCCGTCAAAAGCGATTACCAAACCGCCGATCTGGATGAGCACCGATTTGCGCGACGGCAATCAGGCACTGTTCGAGCCGATGGATGGCGAACGAAAATTGCGCATGTTCGAGATGCTATGCGAGATCGGTTTCAAGGAAATTGAAGTTGCATTTCCTTCAGCTTCTCAAACAGATTTCGATTTTGTGCGAAAACTTGTCGAAGAAAATCTGGTGCCGCAAGACGTGACGATCGAAGTGCTCACCCAAGCGCGCGAACACCTCATTCGACGTAGCTTCGAAAGCCTCAAGGGCGCGCGCCGCGCGATCATGCATTTGTATAACGCGACGGCGCCAAATTTCCGGCGCATTGTCTTCAACGTCGATCGCGCGGGCTGCATCGCAATCGCCACTGAATCCGCCAAGTTGATTCGTGAACTCGCCGAAGCACAACCGGAAACTGAATGGGTGTTCCAGTACAGCCCCGAAACTTTCACCGCCACTGAGCTGGATTTCGCATTGGAAATCAGCGAGCGCGTCTTCGAGATTTGGCAACCCACCAAGCAGCGCCCGGCCATTCTCAACTTGCCCGCTACGGTCGAGGTAGCCACGCCCAACGTGTTTGCGGATCAGGTCGAATGGATGTGCCGCAATTTGTCCAATCGTGACGCCATCACTGTCAGCGTGCATCCGCACAACGATCGCGGCTGCGCGGTGGCGGCGGCGGAGCTTGCGGTAATGGCCGGCGCCGACCGTGTTGAAGGTTGCCTGTTCGGCAATGGCGAGCGCACCGGCAATGTTGACCTCGTCACCTTGGCACTCAATCTCTACACGCAAGGGATTAATCCGGGTCTCGATTTCTCGCGCATCAATCACATTGCCCGTACAGCTGAGGAATGCACGCAATTGCCCATTCATCCCCGTCACCCGTATGTGGGCGATTTGGTGTTCACCGCGTTTTCAGGCTCTCACCAGGACGCGATCAAGAAAGGATTGGCGATGCAAGATCCAAACGCTTTGTGGGAAGTTCCTTATCTACCGCTTGATCCCACCGATCTCGGCCGTACTTATGACTCCATCATTCGCGTCAACAGCCAATCCGGCAAAGGCGGGATCGCCTACTTGCTGGAATCAGCTTATGGCCTTGTCATGCCGCGCCGTATGCAGGTGGAATTTTCCAGCACGGTGCAGCAAATCATGGACGACACCGGACGCGAACAGAGCGCGCAAGATATCTGGGCGACTTTCGAGCAGACTTACCTCAAGGCCGACTTGCCGATCACCCTGCTCGCCCATCATCTCGACGAATCGCGCGAACGCCATAGCATTGAGCTGGACGTGATGATCGACGGACAACCGCGCCGCTTGCGTGGCGAGGGCAATGGTCCACTGGATGCGGCCCTCAATGCGCTGGGTTTGACCATGGTCATCCACAGCTTCGAAGAGCGTTCGCTGGGCCGCGGCGCGGATGCGCGCGCCATCGCTTTTGTTGAAGTGGCATCGGAGAGTACTGCTGGAACCGTGTTTGGCGCAGGTTGTTCGGCAAGCATTGTAGAGGCTTCGCTGCGCGCCCTGGTTTCCGCCGCCAATCGCTGTCTCGTACGCGCAGGTAGAATGCAAACTGCATAACGTCAGTACGTATCCGAATATCGATCTCCACTCAACAGAAACCGGGCTCACGCCCGGTTTCTGTTTATCGCTCACCACAAGATAGCAAAAAAATCCTGCTCAGTTCGACGTCACCGAATAGCTATTGACGGTGAAAGTTTCAGAGCCGGAAGTAGACGTTATCTCGAAGCCATACTGCAAATTTCCCATCGTGATATCGCCAAACCATCCTTGTGATTTGATCCAGTTGAAAATGGCTTTCACGTCAACCGTCGCCGAGTTTGTCTTCGAAGTGCGCAGGAAGGAGAAGACTGCGTTGCTGCCATTGCTGCCCTTGAATACGTTCCACGTCGATCCGCCAACGCTGACATTCGTGAACGCCGGCACGGCCTTACCAGAAGAATCGTACTGCGCAGCAATCGGTTTGACATTGCCGCTGCCGTCCGACGAGCCGGTGTAGTTCATCCACAGCATGATTTCATA
>DASUGV010000092.1:0-4342 GCA_036273835.1 Rhodocyclaceae bacterium | reverse complement strand
AATATCAATGGTGGTTTGCATATGGGTTGAGACTACCACGCTCTTTTGCTGCACCTTGATTCAAGAGCTTGTCCGCGCACTTTCGATGACGGGCAAGCTCAAAACGTTTGTAACGGACCGAGAAATAATGCCGCAACGTCGAATGCTTAACCGGGTTGATTTTGCTGCGCTGCTATAATCTGACTAAAACCGTCGCATAGAACGGAGCCTGGAGAGAGTGCACAAAATTTTGGAGGAGAAGACTGCATGGCGGACCGACACCCTCGACTCATAAAGAAGTATCCGAATCGCAGACTCTACGACACGACGTCGAGTTGCTACATCACGCTCGCCGATGTGCGCGATCTGGTGTTGGCACAGGAAGAGTTTCAGGTTGTCGATGCCAAGGGTGGTGACGACATCACCCGCAGCATTTTGCTGCAGATCATTCTGGAAGAAGAAAATGGCGGCGCGCCCATGTTCACCAGTGATCTTCTCGCGCAGATGATCCGTTTTTATGGCAACACCATGCAAGGATTCATGGGCGGTTATCTCGAGAACAACATCAAGGCCTTCTCTGAAATGCAGGCGAAGATGCAGGAGCAGGCCAAAACGCTTTACGGCGAAAACAATCCGATGAGCAAGGATTTGTGGGCACAGTTCCTCAATTTTCAGGGCCCTGCCTTGCATAGTATGATGGGTGCATATACCGAGCAGAGTAAGCGTATGTTCGCGCAGATGCAGGAGCAGATCGAATCGCAAACGCGTAATCTGTTTTCGGGTTTCCAGTTTCCCGGGTTTCCTACGCCGGACGATAAAAAGGGCGGCGAGAAAAAGTAGTATCCCGAGTGGCGCCCCAACCATGTTTCGCGAGACAATGACACTTCGCGATCAGCACCGCAAACGCCCGCCGATGCGGGCGTTTGATTTTTTATGCAGCGTTTCGACGCTGTCGAGAGGTTTGAGTTTTGACTGCCAATTTGATCGATAACGTTATTACCGATAATCGAGCGACACCTCGTGTCGGATTTGTCTCCCTGGGATGTCCCAAGGCGACCGTGGATTCGGAAAATATCCTTACCCGCCTGCGTTCCGAGGGATACGACATCGCACCAAAATACGAAGGTGCCGATCTGGTCATCGTCAACACCTGCGGCTTCATTGATGCTGCGGTGGAAGAGTCGCTCGACGCCATTGGCGAAGCGCTGGCCGAGAATGGCAAAGTCATCGTTACCGGTTGTCTCGGCGCTAAGAAGGACGCCGCAGGACGTGGCATCGTCGAGCAAACGCATCCGAAGGTTCTGGCCGTGACGGGGCCGCATGCGGCCGAAGAAGTGATGACGGTAGTTCATCAGCATCTGCCTAAACCGCACGACCCTTTTGTTGATCTGGTACCGCCGCAAGGTGTCCGGCTGACGCCTCAGCACTACGCCTATCTGAAAATTTCAGAAGGGTGCAATCATCGCTGCACCTTCTGCATTATTCCGTCGATGCGCGGCGATCTGGTGTCGCGGCCGATTCACGATGTCATGCGCGAAGCCGAAGCGCTGGTGAATTCGGGCGTCAATGAAATTCTGGTGATTTCGCAAGATACGAGCGCATACGGTGTCGATGTCAAATACCGCACTGGTTTCTGGGGCGGCAAGCCGCTCAAGACCAGAATGTACGACTTGTGCAGTGCTTTGTCGGAGCTCGATGTATGGGTGCGCCTGCATTATGTTTATCCTTATCCGCATGTCGATGACATAATTCCATTGATGGCGGAGGGAAAAATTCTGCCTTACCTCGACGTGCCATTCCAACACGCCAGTCCTCGCGTCCTCAAATCAATGAAACGTCCCGCAAGCGCCGAGAACAATCTCGAGCGCATTCGGCGCTGGCGCGCAATCTGTCCGGATATCACGATTCGCAGTACGTTCATTGCCGGTTTTCCCGGCGAGACCGAAGCGGAGTTCGAGGAACTGCTCCAGTTTCTTGGAGAGGCTCAGCTCGATCGTGTGGGTTGTTTCGCCTACTCGCCTGTCGAAGGTGCTGCGGCGAACGATCTGCCGAATGCGCTGCCGCAAGAAGTGCGCGATGAGCGCCGCACGCGTCTGATGCAGTTTCAGGAAGACATCAGCACTCAACGGCTGGAAGCGAAGATCGGTCGCGAGATTGTCGTCCTTGTTGACGACATCGATGAAGAAGGCGCGATTGCGCGCTCGGAAGGCGATGCGCCGGAAATCGATGGGCTCGTCATCATTCCCGAAGGGCATGACATGGAGGTCGGCAAGTTCTATCGCGTGCGCGTGTCGGATTGCGACGTGCATGATCTGTATGCCGAACCGATATTTGCGGATGACCTTCATGAATAAATCTACTGCGCGACCCAATCTCAAGTCTGTGATGCTCGCCGTACGTCTTGTACGGCTGTGCTTTTCAACTTGACCTTGGGCCGTTCGCGACGATTTTCTCATGAACGTTCCATGAACGAATAATGAGCTGACGCGAATCATGACGGCACTTATCGATACGTTGCGCGCATTGGTTGGAGATGCATATGTCCTGACCGACGCGAGCGATCTTGCAGCCTACGAGCGCGATTGGCGCGGCCGCTATCAAGGCAGTGCGCGGTGTGTCGTGCGTCCGGCCACGACGGAAGAACTGGCTGCAGTTGTCCGCGCATGCAATGAAGCAGGCGTTGCCATGGTGCCGCAAGGTGGCAACACCGGCTTGGTCGGAGGAGGCGTGCCGCGCGAGCGAGGAAATGAAGTTGTCATCTCGGTTGCTCGCTTGAATCGCATTCGCAATGTTGATCTGGCCAATAACACGATCACCGTCGAGGCGGGTTGCACGCTGGCAGCAGTGCAACATGCCGCGACGGAACATGACCGGCTGTTTCCGCTTTCGCTTGCTTCGGAGGGTTCCTGTCAAATCGGTGGCAACCTTTCCACCAATGCCGGCGGCGTGCAAGTGTTGCGTTACGGTAATACGCGCGAATTGACGTTAGGTCTTGAAGCCGTGTTGCCGAGCGGCGAGATTTGGAACGGCTTGCGCGGTCTGCGCAAAGACAATACTGGCTACGATCTCAAGCATCTGTTCATCGGTGCAGAAGGCACGCTTGGCATCATCACTGCAGCTGTGCTCAAACTTTTTCCGCTGCCGCGTTCGCGTGTGGTGGCTTGGGTTGCTCTGGGAAGCGCGGCTGAAGCGATCGAATTGCTGGGACGGCTGCATGCAAATGCGGGAGAGCGTTTATCCGCGTTCGAGATCGTCGGACGTGCGGCACTCGATCTCGTTTTACAGCACATTCCATCTGCTGCCGATCCGCTGGCGGACATGTACCCTTGGTATGCATTGATCGAACTGACAGATACTTTGCCTGACGGGCCGCTGCGAATGCTTGCCGAAAATATTCTGGACGATGCAATGCATGCGGGTTTGATTCATGATGCTGTCATCGCCGCTAGCGAGATGCAAGCAGCTGCGCTATGGGCGCTGCGCGAAAACATTTCCGAAGCGCAGCGCATCGAAGGATTCAGCATCAAACATGACATTTCCATACCGGTGAGCCGCATTCCCGATTTTATCGTCTCAGCGGAACGTGCCCTCGAAGCGCGTTTTCCGGATGTACGCGTCGTTGCTTTCGGTCATGCGGGCGACGGTAATCTCCACTACAACTTGTCCAAACCGGCTTTCGCCGACAATACGGCATTTATTGCGCAAACTTCCGAGGTCAACCGCATCGTGCACGATTTGGTCGACTCAATGAACGGATCGATTTCCGCCGAACATGGATTGGGACAACTCAAACGCGAGGAAATCACGCGTTATAAATCGGCACTCGAATTGGAATTGATGCGTTCCGTCAAACGCGCACTCGATCCCCGCGGATTGATGAATCCCGGAAAACTCGTGTAGCCGCCGAGCCTTGCGCTGCATAGCTTAGGACGCTGTCAAGTATCGCTGCGAGTACATGTGCGAGACAGAATCTTGGTTGACGCAAATGGGCCTCATATCTATAATCCCGCTTCTTCGCCGTCGGGGGTATAGCTCAGCTGGGAGAGCGCTTGCATGGCATGCAAGAGGTCAGCGGTTCGATCCCGCTTACCTCCACCAACGATGTCCCCATCGTCTAGAGGCCTAGGACATCACCCTTTCACGGTGAGTACGGGGGTTCGAATCCCCCTGGGGACGCCAGCCTTGCCAGGCTGACGAGTAGTGTGAGGTAGTTGCAGCACCACGTAGTACGACAGAAGACTTTCTGCGCCCGGGGGGTATAGCTCAGCTGGGAGAGCGCTTGCATGGCATGCAAGAGGTCAGCGGTTCGATCCCGCTTACCTCCACCATTAGCGCAGAGAGCACCGACATGTCCCCATCGTCT
>DASUGV010000091.1:0-2066 GCA_036273835.1 Rhodocyclaceae bacterium | reverse complement strand
GTCTCTGCGGGATTCGTAAAGTAATGGAGCGTCGTATTGAAGAACGACGAAACCGTATCCAGATAGGTTATGCCGTATTCCTTGATATCGCGCACCACTGCTTTGGGGTCTCGTGCCTTGCTGGCGAAAACCAATTCACCGCCGGCGGCGAGCGCAAGAAAATATGTTCCGGCGAATGCCGCCGCATGATGCATGCCCTTGATGGCGAGAATGCGCGACGAGTCGGGCAGCGCAAGACTCCTGTTGATGGAAAGCGCATTGATCCACAGCGACTGTGGCCTATGGACGATCAATTTCGGTTTTCCGGTGGTTCCGGATGTAGCGAAAACCAGGAAGCCCGCAAGCTGTGAATAATTGGCTGCGCATTTTTTCGTGTCATCCCACGAGAGCATGTGCGTCGCGCCTGTCCGATCGGCTGCGCTGCGTAGCGCGCCAGCCTCCCACGACGGCGTTGCGTAGAGCGCTCCTGCGCCGGCCTTGATCAAAGCCATGATCAGCACGAAGGCCGATGCTTCGTTTTGCTCGGTGACGATGGCAAAACTATTCGCGCCGATTCCTTCCTGGCACAAACGGTCCGAGCATGCATCGATGTGTCTTTGCAGTTGCGCGTAGGTAAAGGATTGTCCCGATGCCAAATCCCGTAACGCTATTTTGTCGGGGACCGTACCTGCTCTCTCGCCGAGCATCCCCAACACACCACACGTTTCTGTATTGGATGGAAACATGACCCCTCCGCAACTCATTCTACGCAGTCAATCTACCTCTACCGCGATTCCGGACCGCTACAAATTCCGGATCGCTGCACCGCAACTTATTTATTGCTTCAATGCCAAAACCAGCACGCCGCTCGCGACCAAAACGATGCCAAGCCATTCTTGCAAGGACGGCCGTTCGCCGAGAAACATGAATGCGAAAATGGCTACCAGCACAAGACTGAACTTATCGACCGGTGCGACCTTCGACGCATCGCCAAGTTGCAGCGCCCGGAAGTAGCACAGCCATGATGCACCGGTTGCCAGTCCTGATAAGCCGAGAAAAAGCCAGGTTTTCGACGGTAGACCCAAAGGATTGGTCCACTTCCCCGTAAACCATACGAAACAAGAAAGCACGAACACGATGATGATGGTGCGAACGAGTGTCGCGAGGTCGGAATCGACGCCCTGTATGCCGACTTTCGCAAAGATCGCCGTCAGCGCGGCAAAGCATGCCGACAGCACTGCCCAGAAAAACCAACTACTCGAAGTAGCCATGATTACCGGACCTTATAAAGTTGGAATGTCGATTGTGCACCAATCGAGGCAAGCGAACACCTGTATGCCTTTCGCATATAAAAGACGGCTCGCGCTTTAGTTCGCCGCCTTGCGAAAATAATGCATTGACGCAATTTTCATTTGACATCGATCAATGCAAGTAGCATTCAAACACCACGCGGACGTCAATTATTCCGTTACGGCAATACGGCTCGAACAACGCGATAAGAAAAACGGCCGCTCTGCCAATCGCTTGTCATGGCAAGAGGGGCCGTTCAGGGAAATGTCTTCCGGCGCATTCGTACGACACGCGCCGGAAGGGCATTGCTTCAATGATCTAGATCAGAAGATTTCGAACTCGTTGATGGATGGCTGACCGGAAGCGCTGGTCACGAACAACCGGATTGCGGTTGTGCTGACCGGTGTGAAGCTGTAGCTCTTGGACGCGCCAATGGTGGTGCCCGTCGCGAGCGTTGTCCAGGTCGAGCCAGTGAGGTATTCCACGCGATGGCCTTGAATACGCGCACCAAATTCCTCGAGCGTCACGCTACTGATCGACCTCGCGGAACTGAAGCTGATGCGCAGCCAGGTACCAGCGCTGCTGTTGCTCGCTTCCCATCGCGTCGCCACGTTGCCATCGTTGGCCATCGCCGCGGTACGGCTGCTGCCCGACTGGCTCGATGCGCTTGCCGTGCCGCTCAGCGCCTGATTGACACCACCGCCAGACGAAGAACTGCTGGAGGAACTGCTCGAGCTGGAAGAACTACTCGACGAGCTACTGGACGAAGAGGAACTCGACGAAGAACTGCTCGATGA
>DASUGV010000090.1:0-3177 GCA_036273835.1 Rhodocyclaceae bacterium | reverse complement strand
CATTGGCATTGATGCCCTCCAAGGGCGAGATGGTCATGGCCGCTCTCGCAGATCGATTCGGCATTACAAAGCTATTCAAGCAGGATGGCAATGTCATCGTTTTCGCAGACGGCGGATCATGTACTGACATTGGCGCCGACGCGGAATTCGGTGAACGCCGTGATACGCCTCCCAGAGGTTATGAAATAGCTGCCGGCATCGCCATCATTCCCATCACTGGAACCTTGGTGAATAAGTTGGGCACGCTTCGGCCGTATAGCGGCATGACGGGCTATGACGGCATCCGCGCCAACTACAGCATGGCGCTCGAAGACGATGAAGTGAAGGGCATCGCGTTCGACATGGAGACGCCTGGTGGTGAAGTGGCGGGCTGCTTCGATCTGGTCGACGACATCTTCAACGCCCGCGGCACGAAGCCGACGTGGGCGATTCTTTCTGAGTCCGCCTACTCGGCTGGCTACGCCATTGCAAGCGCGTGTGATCGCATCATCGTGCCGCGCACAGGTGGCACAGGCAGCGTCGGCGTGATCTGCATGCATGTGGATTTTTCGAAGGCGCTTGCCGCTGCCGGCATCGAAGTGACGATGATCACTTACGGTGATCGCAAAGCGGACGGCAATGAATATGAGCCACTAAAAAAGGCCGCGCTGGAACGCTTCCAGGCAGATGTCGACACGATGGGCGAGTTATTCGACGAAACAGTGGCGCGCAATCGCGGCATGGCCGCATCAAAAGTCAAAGCAACTCAAGCACTCACTTTTATGGGCGCCAAAGGCGTCGAGATTGGCTTCGCTGACGATGTCATGTCGCCCAACGAAGCTTTCCGTTCCCTGCATACCAAACTAAGCAACAACACATGCACGCAGTTGGAGTCCAACCCCAGCCGAAGGTGGGGACGTAACGTCGGCAGTCTCAGCGGCAAAAGAACCTCCCGTGATGGGACCGACTAGCCGGACGTAAGCGGCTACTCCCTACAACTTTGACACAGGTGAATTTATGAAAACGGCATCCAAGCCCTATCGCTTAACAGAGGAAATGCAACAGGCCATCGCAACGGCTGACGGGCATCTTTCGAAAATACTGGAAATCGATAATGCGATCGAACGCAACAAGACGGAATTATCGGCGGCTCAGACGGCACATGCAGCTGCTGTAGCAGAGCAGACTGAAATCGAGACCGCACTCGCGCGTACCACAGATGCGAAGCGGGCTGCGGTGCTCGAAAAAGAAGCCGATGCTGCACGCGACGCCGCAGAACAAAAACAGCGAGTCTTGGAGCGTATCGTTCGAATTGGCAAAGCACTCGACGTGCAAGCCAATGAAGCTGATGGCGAGGTGCAAACCATTAGGGCCGCGTTTTCCGTCGCCCAAGGCAAATTTAACACGGCGATGGCGCAGGAATTTTTTGAGGAACTCCAAGTAGCCATAAAACCTCTCTTAGAAACCTTGCTTCGAGGTCGCGCGATACGGGACACAATTCACTCCCAAACACTCATCGATTTTTTCTTTGAAATCGTTGTTCCAGATCCAACCTCATCCCGTTCTCCCTTTGTGAAGGGTAACATTGTTAAGCTGAATGGCAACAGCGTAAAGCTAATGGAGGCATGCCAAGCGGATGAAGAAGCCTCTGAAATCTTCGGACACCTCTCAACCATTCTCGACATCAAAAATCGGCTTGGGCGACACGAGCCACGTGCACTAAAACTCCGCGACAGGACACCGAAAAGCCACAGCTACACGATCAGTTTTAACAATCCAAAACCAACAGCTGAAGTTGGGACGTCCCTGGCATCAAAACTACCTTCATAAATCGAAAGGATCGGATGATGGACGATTTGAGCTTGATTATTGGGGACCGGCAGTTAATGGGCTGGGAAGGTATCCGTGTAACGCGCGGAATAGAACGCATGCCGAGCGACTTTGACGTGCTCATGACAGAGCGGTATCCGGGCGAGCTTTCATCCTTTGTGATCCAAGATGGCGATGAAGTCATTGTGAAGTTGGGCGAGGATCGCGTTATTACCGGCTACGTCGATCGCTTTGTTCCATCCATCGACGCCAGGCAGCATTCCATACAGGTATCCGGGCGAGGCAAATGCGCCGATCTGGTGGACTGTGCGGCGGAGTGGCCGGGCTCGCAGATCAGCAATTCCAATGCCCTCGATATAGCAGCTAAGCTGGCGCAGCCCTATGGCATTTCAGTCAGTACCGATGTCGACGTCGGCAGAGTAGTACCGCAGTTCAACCTCATGCTGGGCGAGACTGTCTACGAAATCATCGAACGCGTATCCCGCTGGCGCGCTTTGCTCGTATATGACGATGTGTTCGGCAATCTAGTCCTCTCCCGTGTCGGTACTCGGGCCGCAGCATGCGGGTTTCAGGAAGGCGTGAATGTTCAGAGTGCATCCATCGCTTACAGCATGGATCAGCGATTCTCCGAAGTGCAGGCATATCGCGTCGCTACGGATACCTTTCACGATCTTGGCGATAGAGGCAACTTGATTGGTACCGCGATGGATCCTAACGTGCCAAGACATCGCCGGCACATTGTTGTGGCCGAAAGTGGAGACGCGTATGAAGAGGTAGTGACCGCTCGCGCGCTTTGGGAAATAGCGCGGCGCTTCGGACGATCGTATCAACTCAATCTGACGACAGATAGCTGGCGTGATTCCGAGGGTGCTTTATGGACACCAAACACGCTCGTGCCCGTATCCCTTCCCTCGTTGAAACTGAAGCAGGCTTCATGGGTAATTAGCGAGGTGACTTATCGCCGTGACGAACAGAGTGGCACGACTGCCGACTTAGTCATCATGCCCCGCGAGGCTTTCTTAGTAGAACCTCTGCTTAACCAACCGTTCCCCCGTGACGTAGCCGAATCGCTGGGGCAATTCACCAGCGACATTGAAGAGTCGCTTGCGCAATTTGGGGGTGCGAGGTGATGACGGATGCAATCGATATTCATAGCAGTGGAATCCGAATGCAAAACAGTCACGCAAACGGAGTCTTTCTAAGAAACAGTCGCACGCAACCACATGCGCACCATACTCCAACGGCAAACGCCAACAAGGTAGATGTGCGTGCGAATCGAGAGGGTTACTTTTGCGACGGCGGTTTCTTCATTCGCGTACATCCCGTATTTAAGGCAGGTCAATCTTTCGATGGTCATTACCACGTCAT
>DASUGV010000089.1:0-3804 GCA_036273835.1 Rhodocyclaceae bacterium | reverse complement strand
ATTTTGCATAGGCCGCCAAGCCGCGCCAAAACTGGTTCTAAGGACCCGGTTGCTGTAGGAAATATGTCACATTCCTGCTTGCAGGGAACTTTTGATTCTCGACACGCAGCACGTCATGTGAAATATCGAAATTTGTAACGTAAGCATCGCGCTGAATGGCCAGGGGTTTTGATTTGCAAGATTCCCATTTTGCATATTCTCGCCGGCGAAATCGCCTAATCGTCTTCTGGCAGACCGGCCTCAGCGAGCAAGACACGGCTGTATTCGTGAACTGTACTGACCAGAACCCGCACGTTGTCATGCGGCGCATATTGCGAGATACCATGTCCAAGGTTAAAGACATGGCCGTAGTGCGAACCGTAATCGCTCAAGATGCGGCGGACTTCAGTGGCCACAAGTTCGGGGCTACCCATCAATACACCTGGATCAAGATTGCCCTGCAATGAAACGCGATGTCCGACACGCGCACGCGCGACACCTATATCGGTCGTCCAATCCAATCCAACGCCGTCACAACCGGTATTGGCGATGTCTTCCAGCCACTGTCCGCCGCCTTTACTGAACAACACCAGCGGTACGTTTTCACCGTCGTGCTTGCGTATCAAACCGTCAACCACCTGTTGCATGTAGCGTAGCGAAAACTCGCGATAGGCGGCCGTAGAAAGTACGCCGCCCCAAGTATCAAAGATCATGACAGCCTGAGCGCCGTACTCAATCTGGGTATTGAGATAGGCCGTTACAGTGCATGCATTGACATCGAGGATACGATGCAGCAGATCAGGGCGGCTGTACATCAACGCCTTGACGTTGCGAAAGTCGTCCGAGCCACCGCCCTCGATCATGTAACACGCCAAAGTGAAAGGGCTGCCAGAGAAGCCAATCAAGGGCACGCTGTTTTTCAACGCGTGGCGAATCTCCGCAACCGAATCGAAAACGTAGCGCAGGCCATCCATTTCGGGCTGATGCAGTGCTTTGATTGCGGAGGCATCGCGCAAGGGACGTTCGAAACGCGGTCCTTCGCCTTCGGCAAAATAAAGACCGAGGCCCATCGCGTCAGGTACGGTCAAAATGTCGGAAAACAGAATCGCCGCGTCCAGCGGAAAACGGGCCAATGGCTGCAGCGTGACTTCAGTTGCGAAGGCGGGATTCTTGCAGAGGTCGAGGAAACTGCCCGCCCGCGATCGCGTCTCGCGGTACTCGGGCAGATAGCGTCCAGCCTGACGCATCAACCATACCGGCGTGTAATCAACAGGTTCGCGCATCAGCGCGCGCAGAAAAGTATCGTTGCTCGGACGGGACATGGCGCATCACCAACCAAGAGATGGGAGGCGGATTGTACCGCTGCGAATTCTCTGTTGCTGTGATTTGTTGCCTCGCAGCGCCAAGACCGCGAACACTGAAATTAACCGCGTGGCAATCGGCCTCTTCACGCTATCCTTCGCGATGTCCGATAGACCCCTTGCGGTCTGGCCTTCGGCTAATATTCTCTCTTCATTCCTTGTCATCACATTACAGTGCGCCTGCTTCGCCTCGTCAAAATAATTTTCGTCGGCCTGCGCTTCGGTCTGGATCAGATGATTCTCGACCATGCGGCCACTACACGTATCGGTGAATGGTTGCGACGTTTGTTACCTCGACGTCGCTTCACCGAGCCCAGCGCGATACGTATGCGCCGGGCGTTGGAATCGCTCGGGCCGATCTTCGTCAAGTTCGGTCAGATGCTGTCGACGCGTCGCGACTTGCTGCCGCCCGATCTGGCAGATGAATTGGCGAAGCTTCAGGATCAAGTGCCACCTTTTCCGACAGAGCAGGCTTTGGCTCGTCTGCAAGCGGAATACGGCAGGCCGGTTGAACACGTATTTCGCAGCTTCGAACTAACACCCATTGCATCGGCATCTGTAGCGCAAGTGCACTTTGGCGAGTTACCTGACGGCACCCAAATCGCAATCAAGATTCTGCGGCCCGGGATCGCTGCCGTCATCGAAAAAGATTTGGCCTTGCTCGACGTCGCCGCCACGTTGATCGAAAAGGTATGGGCCGATGGCAGACGCCTGAAACCGCGCGAAGTGGTCGCAGAATTCGCCAAGCATCTGAAGGACGAACTGGATCTGATGCGCGAAGCGGCCAACTGCTCGCAGTTGCGGCGCAACTTCAAAGATTCGAGTTTGCTGGCGGTACCTGAGGTGTACTGGGACTATTGCGGCAACAACGTGATGGTCATGGAGCGCATGACGGGCACACCGATCTCGCAAACCGAATTGCTGCGTGCTCAAGGGGTCGACATGTCGGCGTTGTCACGCGCGGGCGTGGAAATTTTCTTCACGCAGGTTTTCCGTGACGGCTTTTTTCATGCCGACATGCACCCGGGAAACATCTTCGTGACGCCCGAGGGCAAATACATTGCGCTGGATTTCGGCATCATGGGCACGCTGAACGATCGCGACAAACAATATCTCGCGCAAAATTTCCTGGCTTTCTTTCAGCGCGACTATCACCGCGTGGCACAAGCACACGTCGATGCCGGATGGGTGCCCGCAGACACGCGCGTGGATGAGTTCGAAAGCGCCATCCGCGCCGTATGCGAACCGATTTTCGACAAGCCACTGAAGGAAATTTCGTTCGGCAAAACGCTGTTGCGCTTGTTCCAGACATCTCGCCGCTTCAACGTCGAGATCCAACCTCAGTTGGTCATGCTGCAAAAAACTTTGCTCAATATCGAGGGCCTGGGCCGTCAGCTCGATCCCGATCTGGATTTATGGACCACTGCCAAGCCATTTCTCGAACGCTGGATGAACGAGCAGGTGGGATGGCGTGCATTCATTCGTCATATCAAGGAAGAAGCGCCAAACTGGGCGACGATGTTGCCGCAATTGCCGCGTCTCGTGCACAAGGCATTGAGCAATGCGGAGCAGCCGCATATGGCAAGACGGCTTGAGATGATGGCCGCGCAACAGCGCAACCAAACCCGTATTGTTGCCCTGCTCGTAGGTATGGTGATGGCGCTGCTGATCGTTGAGCTAGCGATTCTATTACGCTAACGAGTGCGAAAAATTCTTACCGGAAGACCACCGTCTTGTTGCCATGTAGCAACACACGGTCTTCGAGGTGATACCGCAAACCCCGCGCCAATACGGCCTTCTCGATGTCCCTGCCATAACGCACCATGTCGTCGACCGAGTCGGAATGGTCGACGCGAATGACGTCCTGGTCGATGATCGGCCCCTGATCCAGCTCTGCAGTGACATAGTGGCAAGTAGCGCCGATCAGCTTGACGCCACGCTGGTAGGCCTGGTGATAGGGTTTGGCGCCAACAAAGCTCGGCAGGAAACTATGGTGAATGTTGATTATGCTACCGGGATACGCTGCACAAAGATCGGGCGACAGAATTTGCATATAGCGTGCGAGCACCATGCAATCGCCGCGCACGTCCTCATAGATACGACGCACCTCTGCATAAGCGGCAGGCTTGTTGTCGGCTGTAACGGGCACATGATGAAACGGAATGCCATGCCACTCGACGAAGCCACGCAAAGTATCGTGATTGGCGATCACGCATGGAATTTCGATGTCCAATTCTTTGCTCTGCCAACGTGCCAGCAAGTCGTATAGACAATGCTCCTGCTTGCTGACCATGATCACCACACGCTTCTTCACCGCGCTATCGCTGATTTTCCATTCCATGTCGAACCCATTTGCGATCGGACGAAAGCGTTCGCGGAATTCGGCGAGAAGGAAAGGGAGCGAATCCGCCTTGACTTCGATGCGTATGAAATAGCGATTGCTTTCGCTGTCGGCATGCAGATT
>DASUGV010000088.1:0-2854 GCA_036273835.1 Rhodocyclaceae bacterium | reverse complement strand
AGCAGCGGCAACTATGTCGACTTGCGTGGCCGCCTCAACAAAACGGATTATCCGAATCGCATACTTTCATCGACCGATGCGTTGATCTTCGACAATAGCTACAAAGAATACGACATACAGCTTTCTTCTGCGTGGGCTGCGAATGCTGTTTCCAACCTTTATGCAGTCGTCACGCGTGTGCGCCGCCGGCACGATACTTTGAAGGATCGCAATTTCGATGCGTGGACCTGGTCTGTCGATTATGACTGGCAACCTAGCGGCGCCAGCACGATATTGGCGCGGGCATTTCGCGATGTGGGTGCCGTTTCGGAATTTTCTGCGTTGTACGCCACCACGCGTGGCGTGTCTTTGCAACACATATGGTTGCCTTCGGCCAAACTACGTTTGACGACTTCCGGCAATTTGAGTTGGCGGCGCTACGTGGGCGACAGTAGCGATCCCACAGTAGCGGTACTCGCATCTTTGTTTCCGCAGGATAAACGTCGCGAGCGTATCAAAACCGTCGGCCTCAACCTCACTTATACGCCGACAAACAAGCTTCAGTTTGGCGTCGGTTGGCAAACCGAAACGCGTCGAAGCAATTTAGAGTCCGTGCAATACCGCGATCAGACCGTCACTTTGTCTGCACAGTACAACTACTGAACAGATCTCCACGAAACTTGTTTACCACATGGATGGGTGCTGTCGTTCCGGCGTTCCTCGCTTCATGACAGCACGATAACAATCTTGTTTTCGTTACCAAAAATATATTACATATTTTGCGGAATATTTCGACTGTTTTCACTCGTTCACAACGAGTGCCAAAAGCATCACACGCGCAGCAAAAAGAAGACTATTTTTACGCAAAAATCGTATGTAAATCGGGTCGAGCTGCTAGTAATTTGTTGGCCGAAAACATATACTTGCAACACTATTTAACCATTACAAAAATGTCCTCGGACACACAAGAAGGAATCCTGTCGTGAGAAGCAAATTCATAACAATAGCGGCCGTCATTTTTGCGGGCATCGCCTCCGCCAACGCAGCGCAAGTGCGTTTGGATGGCGCTGGCTTTGATGTCATTTATGACAGCGATGCACTCGGGCTGTTCGGTACGCCCAGCTTGCTCGGCAATACGCTCGTTTTTAGTCCTACCCAATTCTCGGCGGATTCCAATTCATTGAGCTGGAATCTGACTAATTCCACCGTCATATTTACGCTTGAAGCCGATGCGGGTTACAACCTTGGTGGCGCATCGCTGGTTGAGCAGGGTGATTACATTCTCTTGGGCAATCAGGCCGAAGCTTTTGTGGGTGGTCAGACACGAGCACTGGATTCCCGTACGCCGCAGATCGATACACCGGTTGGCATAACCGGCGCCAGCCTTGCTGATCTGACGACGCACGATACAGTGACCGTGAATTGGCAGGCGACTTCAATGCAGACTTTCGCGCCGGGGGCGACGGAGGTTCATTTCACCATTCAGGATCTCTTGGCAGCCAAGGCTAGTAACGTGGGCAATTTGGCGTTTGTCGAAAAGAAATATGCTGGACTGACTATTTCGGATTTTGCTATTGCGCCTGTTCCGGAGCCGCAAACCTATGCAATGTTTCTTGCTGGATTGGGCCTCATTGGATTTGCACGCTTTCGCCGTAGCCACTAAACGGATGACCTAACCAAGTTCATCATTCACCCGCTTTGGCCAGAAAGCGGGTGCTTGCCAAACAGGATTTAACGCCCCTTCGCTGGGGCGTTTTGTTTTTATGGTTTGGCAAGCTCTGGGTGTTTTGTTCATTTATAATCCGCAACTTAGTCAAGCGTGACAAGTCACCGGTCGTATTTCACGCTCTCCAGAATGTTGTTGCGACTGTTACATCACTGGTATGTAACATACCGCCCTTAAGCTGCGCACTCCGTTGAAGCGCAGTGCAGGGTCTTCCCAAATCAAAGCAGGTTTCGAGGTCTCGATGAATCTCTCTTACGTTCGCAAGATTGTCCTAGGTGTTGCTGTCGTCGCCGTTGTTGCCGGCTGCGGCGCCAAAGGCGATAAGGTTGCTACTCAAGTGGCCGCCAAAGTAGATGGCAATGAAATCTCGATCCATCAAATCAATTTCCTCTTGCAGCGGACCAATGTTGCACCGGCACAGGTCGACACGGTAAAGGGGCAGGCGCTGGAGCGCCTGATCGATCAAGAAGTCGTCGTGAAAAAGGCAACCGAAAAGAAGCTGGATCGCGATCCGCAAGTCATGCAGCAGATAGAAGAAGCCAAACGCGAAATTCTCGAGCGTGCTTATCTGCAGCAAGTGGCAGCCGATGTACCCAAGCCGACCGATCAGGAAATCAAGGACTATTACACTCAACATCCGGAACTGTTTTCCCAACGCCGGGTTTTTAACTTTCGCGTGCTGACCGTTCAAGCGCCGAAAGAAAAATTCCCGGCTCTACAAGAGCAGGTCAGCAAGGCAAAAACGTTGGAAGATCTGGTGCCTTGGCTGAAGGAGCAAAACTTGCCTGCTACTGCCAATGCGGTGACGCGTGCCGCGGAGCAAATTCCATTGGAAGTCTTGCCCAAATTCCAGCAGATGAAGGATGGTCAGATTGGTGTGAACGCCAATGCCAATGGCATAGAAATCATGCAGCTTGCTTCTTCGCGCACCGAGCCAGTGGATGAAGCGCATGCCAAACCTGTCATCGAACAGTTTCTCACCAATTCGCGCGGCCGCGAACGTGCGCAGAAGGAAGTGAAGGACCTGCGCGCTACGGCCAAGATTGAGTATGTCGGGGAATTTGCCAATAAGGGAGCTACGCAATCCGCTCCGGCAGCCGTTGCTCCTTCTGCCGCGGCCTCTGCTCCAGCGCAATCCGAACTTGAAAA
>DASUGV010000087.1:0-9455 GCA_036273835.1 Rhodocyclaceae bacterium | reverse complement strand
AGATCGCGAATCTGGCGGCGCGTGGCCAACACGTTCGGCTCGTGCAGCAGCCGGTCTAGCCCCGCACCGAAATCCGGGCGCATGAGCTGTTCGCCGGGACGCGTGCTGAGCAATATGCGAATCGACTCGCGCACGCTTTGTTCCAATCCGGGCCAGTTGATGGCACCTTGCGCGTCAGGCAAGGGCAACCAAGGCCAACCAATGAGTGGCGGTGCAATGTCAGCCATGATGGGTCTCTTGATAGGTCATTTTTTTCGCTTACTTTTTCTTTGGATAGGGAATGCAAATTTTCAGGAAGAACATCCACTGAAAAATCAAATCGAACAGCGACAGAAAAATGTTCAGCGATATGAACGCGCAGATGGTGATGATCGGAATGCTGAACGAGCATATCCAGCCGAGCGTCAAGCTCGTGTCGGCGCTGCCGCTTCCGGCCAGCATGTCCTTCGGGCTCTGACTGAACAGGCTTTGCAATGCCGGCGGCACGACGAAGGCCACGTTGGGCTTGAGCGACTTGAGCAAATTGCGATCCGTCACATCGGGCAAAGGAATCTGTACCGGCGACGCACCGGAGCCCTCGTACCAAGGTGCTATGACAAATGGATCGCTGTAATCGCTCCACACCGTTTTGGCCAGACAGGGCCCATCGGGTTTTAGACGCACGAATGAGCGCACGGCATACGTTGCGCCGCGCTGATCGAAGCGTCCCGACTGTCCCTTGACGGTCGCAAAGCGCGCAGTCATGGCGTTGAACAATGCGTTCACGAGGCGGTTGGCAGCGGCCGAATCGAGCGCGGGCCAATACAATGGCATTTCCGTCGTGTCAGCCGTTCCGTCGTGGCTGAGCAATATCTTGACCGCGTTCTGCAGAAACACGTCGGCCGTCGTCGTGCGCTGAACGGTGTCGCCTTCTCGCAAAGTGAGCGGCAATACGATCGCTTTGAGCTCGTTCACAACGGCGCTGTAATCGACGCCGTCGACGAACACGCCGAATTCCGTCGCCAGTTGACGCAGCATGAGGATGAAACGCTTCATGGTTGTCGCAGCGCTGCCGGTGAGCGCGGACCACTGATCGTCCGGCAATCCGGCAGGCGCGTTCTGGCCGGGCATCTCGACAGCTTCGAACCACTGCGGAATCAGGTTCTCGCCGGTCAATGCCAAATCCATATATTCGCCGCGCAGTGCTTGCACCAAATGATTGCGGAAAGTGTCGGACGCGGCTGTGAAGGTATCGTCCTCGAAAGTGGCCGGCCCCTCGGCAAGTTCCGAACTGGTGGTTTGCACGATGCCGTAATAGATGGTCTTGTTGGCGGAAGCACATACATCCGGCGGCGCGGCGAAAAGCGGTATGACGGATTCATTGAGCAAACTATCGTCGTTTTCCAGTGCGAAACTGATGAGCGAGCGGTCGATGTCCGCCACGCCGGTCGTCTTGGTTGCCAGCCGCAGTGTGCTGTCCGGATCGCTGCGATCGGGACCCAAGCGATCTACGCCGACCCATCCGCGCAGACGACCCTTGGCGCGCATCCATCCTTCATATTGGCTGCCGCGAATACGACGTAACACCATGCCCGCAGAGCTAATTCGCGCAGGATCGACGCGTGGACCGCCGGGCGTATCGCACCAGGCTTCGATCACGGCCACATGGTGCTGACGCTGAATGGGCTGATAGAGTTTGAGCACATGCAGGGTGTCGTCCTGCGCCTGCGCTTCGTCATCGCGCAAAGAAAGGCGGCTGTCGGCCGTCTTCATGTCTTCCATGATGGCGCTGACGAAGTCGTCGTCACTGCGCTGCAGAATGAGCGGCGCATTCGAATTTTTCATATCGCGCGGGGCGCTGATGACGATGTCATGGCTCATATCACACCCTTATTTCATGGTCAGACCAAAAATGAAACGAGGCAGGCTGGATAAGCCGACGAGACAGTACATTTGGGTACGACGAGGAGGCGCGTCCGGCATGGCGAAGTTTAAGTTTTGGTCTGGACATGAAATCACCATATGTTTCCTGCGCCTGGCGTGTAGCTGGTGGAGACGACGGAGTTGGTGATCAACGTGTCGCACTTGACGATGCCGGAAAAGTTCGACATCGCGGCATCGACCTTGACCATGCCCGCGGACACGTCGACCTCCGATGCATTCAACGTGACCTTGGCAGAGGCGGTGACCGTGATACCGGAGGTATCGAGCTTTATGCTATTGCCATTCGAATCCTCGATGGTGATGGTGCCCGGACCGTCCTGCAGCGTGATCTTCTGTCCGCCCGGTGTTTCCATTTGCAAGGTTTCCTGGCCTTGCTGATCGTCCATCGTTATGATGATGCCATTTTTGGATTTGATGCGTTTGTAGCGATTGGTGCCGCCGCTTTCGATGTCTGCTGGCGAGGTTGATGTGCCATTCCACAATCCGCCGACCAGCATCGGAAAGCGCCCGTCCCCATTCATGAACACGATCAGCACTTCGTCATCGAGATCCGGCAGAAAGAAGGTACCGCGATCCTTGCCCGCGAATGGCGATACGACGCGCGCCCACATCGGTGCATCCTGCTTGTCTACGCCGTCGAAAGATAACAATCGCACTTGCACGCGATTGAGGTGGTCCGGATCATCGAGCGAAACCACTTGGGCAAGATAGCCCGCGTGCATCCAACCGCTTTGCCGTTCGAAGATGGGATCGCGGTTCATGTGCGGGTCCCTAAAAATCGTTCACCGCAGAGACGCAGAGGCACAGAGGGCCGCGGAGGAAAGGATGAAATGCGTTTATTTATGCTGCGAAGCGGCGTTGGAAAAACCCGCTGAATATGCGATTTGCACGCGCCTATAATGGTGTCCTTTGTCCCGCGCGGGCACGCCGTGCCAACCCTACTTTTTCTCTGCGGCCCTCTGCGTCTCTGCGCCTCTGCGGTGAAATGTTTTTTTATCATCGTTCAGCTACCCAGGTAAGCGCACTCGGCCGAAAATTCCGTCCGGTAGCCTTGCTTGAGATCGTAAATATGACAGGCGCGTGAAACGTAATACGTGTTGTCGAATTGCGGGCTGATGCCGGTGAGCTTGACGCTGGCTCCGACGCGTAGTTGCGCGTTGCCCTCGGTGGTACCTTCGGCGCGCACGAAGCGGCGCGCGCGCAGATCGAACGCTGCTTCGGCAACCGCTTGCGCTTCGTCATTCGTTGCAACAGCCAGGTGTCCGATATGTTCGGCGCGGCTTTCCAGCGCCTCTTCCAGCACCGACTTGCCATCTCGTCCGCTGCCTCCGCCCAAGTTGGTACCAGCGGCGGCAGAGCCCGTCACTTTATTGCCGTCCTTCGCATTCCAGCCGCTGGTGGTAATCGTGCTGACCTGTTCGGCGAGATCCGCGATGACGCGCACTTTGGCGAGCTGTCCGAACAGCGCGAGTTCCAGCGTGCCGCGATTGACGTCCTTGCGCGCGGACACTTGCAGATCGGTACCGACGATTTGCATATCGGCATCGAAGCGCGCCAGCAACCGGCGCAGAAATGACAAATCACTTTCGTTGATTTGTGCCCAGGTTGCGGTTGGGCTATCGAGACCTGAAATCGTTGGCGTCAAACCCAGATCGGACGCGATGGCGCGCACCACGTCGGCGGGCGATTTGTCGGTGTAGACTTTGCTCTGGCGCGCGCGGCGCGCGGCGGACAGCGCATCCTCCGCCAACACGGTCAGCTCAGGGCCGTTACCAATTTTGTATTCCAGCTCCATCGCTGTGACTTTGCCGCGGAAAATTTCGCGTGGCTGCGTAGCGTCGCCCGCGTAAACAGCGATATCAGCACCGAGCTTGAGCGTGGAGTTGGAATCAAAAGCCAACTCAGCGCCGCCGTCGGTTGTAGGCGCCAGATTAGAGAAGCGCATGTCCAGCGAGCTCATGCCACCTTCATGTTCGTCCATGCGCATTGCCATCACCAATTCGGTGATGCGCGGATCCGCCTGACCGGCAATGCGCACGGTTGGGCGGGCACTGTAGATAGCGGACTGGGCAACAGGTGTTTCGGCCATGGCGGGATTTCGTCGCTTGGTTGTTTCGTCGTTAGTCAGCAAACAAGCGGGTTTTCCGCTCTTGTAGCAGCGCTAATTCGCACAGTAATTTTTCGCGCAGATCGTTGGTGCTGTCGGGCGCTGGGGCGCTTGCGGTTGGACTGCTCTCGCTGCGTGCTGGAGCAACTTCGCCGGTCACTTCTTCAAATACGATTGGCATATTCGATAACCCTTTCCGTCAATCCGAAAATCCGATACGCGCGCTCAAATCGGCGGAAGCGCCGACATCTGCACTCAGGCTGCCGCTGGTTTGCGCGCGCGCCGCGCCACCGAGACTGAATCCGGCACTTGCGCTGGACGAGGCGGCAGGCGGCGGCAGCAGAGCATTCACACTGACGTTGCTAATTCCACTGCTCGCCGTAGTGCTTGCATTCACACGCAATCCCGTAAAGGCCGCGCCGGCTGTTGCACCGATGCTGAGACTGCCGCCAGCGCTGATGCCGCCACCAACACCGCCGCTAATACCAACGCCGGCTCCGCCGCTTATTCCAATACCGCCGCCGATTCCTATGCCGCCTCCGATCCCGATTCCTGCTCCTGCGGAAATGCCTGCGCCGCCGCTCACCGCAAACGCAGCGGGCGCCGACAGGCTCACGCTGCCCGCAACGGCGAGCGTCGCACCGTCGCTAAAGCGCAAACTGGCCGAGCCGCTGGCCGATGCAATCGCGCGTGCTGCGCGTGGATCACCCAGAGAGTTTGCGACGGAGGAAGGGCTGGAGCTCGCGGGAACGACAACGGGTTGGGTACCATTTTTACCGTCGACGGAAGCACTGGGATTTTTGCTGCTGTTGAAGACGACTGAGTTGCTCGACAGCGTGAGGTTGATACTCGCGCGTAGCGGAACGCCATCGGCGGAAAAAAATTCCAGCGTTTCTTTGAATTGTTCGACGATGCCGGTAAAGGTGTAAGCGCCCCAACTGAATTCGACACTAGGCGGTACCTTGCCGCCGCCATCCTGAAAAGGCTGCAAGAGCTTTTCCATCTTGTCGGTGGAGTCGCGTACATTGGCGCCGGTGAGCGTGGTGTCGAACACCAGATCCATTGTCAACTTGGCGGTCGTCTGGGTGACGAACTGCACGCCATGACCGTTGTCGTGCTGCGGGTCTTGCGTATTGGCGACGGTGTATTGCAGACTGGCCGGATTGAAGTGCACCGGAAACTGCTGACCCTTGCTATTGCCCGTCAGCGGCTTGAATTGCGCGGGCGCTACTGTTACGGTGGAGGGAGTTGCAGCCATTTCTTTAGCCTCCCGAAACCAGGCGCAGACCTTCATGCGCCAAATGCAGTTCTTCGATGCCTACATCCGTGCCTTTGGCATTGAGATCCGCGGCTTTGAACTTGACCGGCAAACAGTTGGTCAGTCCCCACGTCAAGACAGGATTGTTCGCGGTATCGCGCATTTCGATTTCCACGTTTAGCCGATATGCATATCCGCCGCCGCCCACCATCTGAAACCAATTCCACAAATCGCGCGTGCTGGTCATGCCGCGCTTGAGTATGACGGTGGCAAAACTCACCTGGCCGGCGCGCTGCGTGGGCCCGTAGTTCTGGCCGCCGGCCTTGATTACTTTTGGTTCCATGGTGGCTTCCAGGCCAGAGCATTCGGCGAAAGCGCCGCTGCACATTTGTACGGAACCCGTACCGCTGGCTTGCTTGAAGTTGACTTGAAAGCGGAAGACATGCAGAGGAGCCAATCTGTTCTCGGGCAGATCTGTACCCGTTGGTGTGGCAGCAGCACCCGAAGTGGAAGGCCCGACCGAGGTCGAAATAGATGCCGAGAAATCGGCGGAGAAGCCTGCTTCAAAAGCCATCTCAGGCCACCTCCCTCAAATCGCTGGCGCCGATAGCGCTGCTACCGAGATTGAGCACAACGGTGATGGTGTCGATGGAAGCGGCCGGCCGCACGCCGATCTGGACAATCAAGCGACCGTTGTCGAGATCGTTCTGCGTCATCGTGCTGCGGTCGCAACGCACCGAGTACGCATCGTCGGCCGTACTGCCGGATAGCGCACCGAGCTGCCAGAATGCGTCGAGCAGATCTTCGATGCTGCGCGTGACGCGGGCCCACACGTCGGGGCCGTTGCCGTCGAACAAAATTGATTCGCCCGTGCGGCGAGCAGCGCGAATCAATGCGCCCATCAGTCGGCTGGCACCGCCGAAACGCCAAGCCGTATCGACAGCGGCGGTGACATCCGACTGCAAGGTAATGCCGTCGGGTGTCGGGGCGAATAGGCACACACGCTGCGCAAGTTGTTCGGAAGGGCTATCTGGACCCCCACCCCAAGAAATTGCGGGCACGGTGCTGAACACATCGTTGAGCAGCATCACCGAAAAGCGGCCTGCAACCGAATTGAAGGTCCCGCGCGTCAAAGCATTGGCTGCCATCAAGCCGGCCAGCACACCGTCGGGCGGCTCCGCGCCTTCGGGCAGATCGACACCCGCACGCGTGCACAACCACGGATATGCCAATTGCACAAAAGCGCTGGCCAGCGTGCTGTCGCTTGCCTGATAACTTCCCTCTGCTTCAAACACGCCGGCGCGACGCAGAAAGCCGAGGATGTCGGCCTCCGCATGTACCCATCCATTTGTCATAACTCTGCGCGCATCGACGTGCGGCAGCGGCAACGCGCCGACAAATATCACTTCGCGCTGATACTGCGCAAGGAATGCTCGCAAGCTGGCTATTGCCAGACGCCATGGCGCAAACGATCGACTATCGAGGCGCGGCGCAGGCACATCGCTCAAAGCGTCATCGACGGGCAGTGGCGGTTCGTCGTCGCTGCATTCGACGAAACCTTCAGGCAACACCGGTGGCGGCAAGTCGACCGCCGGCGTGATTGGGTCCACCGCGCACGCATCGGGTAAATCCGGCAAACACAATATGCTAACGTCACGCAAGCCATAGACGTGATAGATACCGCGCCAACTCGACGGATCCAATGGATTGAAGAGATTGGCTGGATTGCTGTGATCGGCGAAATCCGGCACCAGCCGACTCACGCGCTCGCGGCGGCGCGCGGTACGGCCGATGCTGGATTCCAGATATGGCCAAGGATTGCCGACTCGGATGATCACCGCACGTCTGCCGCCGCGCGCAAAGAAACTGCGTACTGCTGCGCCGAGATAAGTGGTGCACGTCGCGCCGTCGTTCGAATCGGATGGCGAGCGAAGCGGGCGCGCCTCCCAGGCGAATATCTGTGCGAAGGCCTCCCAGCTTTCCACTGTCACCGGCAAATTTTCCAGCGATTGCAATGCTTCGGGGCCACGCTTCCAGGGACCTTGTACCCAGCCAGCAAGTCGCAACTCATCCAGCATAGTTGTCGGCAATGGCACGCCAGGCCGCCGCGCGACGAAGCCGATAAAACAGGCGACATCCGTGCGGTTGGGCGAAGCAGGCGCTAGCGGCTGAGCGACTTCGAAGTACAGGGACATGGTTCGGTACGGCAAATGGTGTCAAGGAAATGCGATTCGCATAATGATGAATGCATCGCCGCCTGGCACTACGTTAGGCGGCAATCTCCATTGCTTCGGCAGAGAGAACGATTTCTTCCATTGCCACATCGCCGCCGCCTTTGCCCGCCAGGGTCGGGCCGGTGTATTTCATCGGAATCGCGCCACGCAGCACCCAGGACTGCACCGGTTTTTGCGATTCGTCGAGTAAGGTAATCGTGACGTTTTTCTGCGCAGCGGGACCTTGCGTACGCGTTGCGGCAAGCCAGACCCACAAGGTCTTGGAGTTGAGGATGCCGCGCTTGAGCGTGATGTCCGTAATCTTGTGCACCCCTGCCACTTTGCGCACGTGATTTTCACGTTCGTTGCCATTGCGGTATTCCGCTACGGTCACTTCGGTACCGATGCCTGAGACATCGGAAAAGCCGCCGAACGCTTCGCCACCATCGAAATTCACAACGTAATTGAATGCGCCGTAAGGCGTCGATCTGTTAGCCATTTGTCATTTCCTTTCTCAAGATTTTTACCGCAGAGACGCAGAGAGCGCTGAGATCGCAGAGGAAAGGCTTGTCCCTGCGATACAGCTCGTCAAACCTGCATCCCCTCGTCGCTGGAGTCTTCTCCGCGCCTCTGCGCCTCTGCGGTGAAAGCGGTTTTCTCTCACGTCCGCGCGTCCGCTGTCTTCTGACCGATGCGGAAGATCACGAATTCAGCGGGCTTGATGATGGCCACGCCGATCAGGCACACCATGCGTCCGTTGTCGAGATCGTTCTGCGTCATCGTGCTGCGGTCGCATCGCACGAAGAAAGCTTCGTCCGTCGAGGTTCCCAGCAATGCGCCGTTGCGCCACTCGTTGTAGAGGAAATCAGAAACGGTTTGCGTGATGTTGGCCCACAGACGGTCACCGTTGGGTTCGAACACCGCCCATTGCATGCCATTGTCAATGGAGGCTTCGAGGTAGTTGAAGTAGCGGCGGTCGGAGACATATTTCCATTCCGGATCGCTCGACACGAGACGCGCACCCCACAGGCGATAACCGCGTCCGGTGAGAAAGCGCAGACAGTTGACGCCGAGAGGATTAAGCATCTCCTGCTGACCGAAATTGACATCGATCTCGAAACGCAAAGCGCTGCGCACGACTTCATTGGCGGGCGCTTTATACACACCGCGCTCGCTGTCGTTGCGCGCGTAAATGCCGCATACGAAGCCGGAGGGCGGCACCGCAATTTCGCGCGGGATGTCGTCGCGGCCTGGACGCTGGAGGGGATTGGAAATAATCACCCACGGGTAATACAGCGCCGCATATTTCGAGTCGATCATGCTCTTGATGGTCGCTGCTTGCCCAGGCGTTTGTTCCGGTGGCGTATCGAGCACCGCAATGCGGTACGCGCGACGTCCTTCGGCATGCGCGATCAAGGCGCCGTTGATAGCCTGCGTATCTGTGTAAGCGGATGAGCCAGGCGCCGCAACGATGGAAACGTCTTCCAGCGCGACGACATCCAGCAGCGCCCGGCCGTAGTTGACCTCTGCGGGCTCGCCCCCGTCCGTGCCGCCAGTTAGCGTGTAAACCGGCCCGGCCGATCCGAACAATCCATCGTGCAATGCGAGTGCCGTGATGGAAGAACCAATGCTGATGGCATACAGATTTTGTAGTTGATCACTGCGGCGCGATGGTGTCGCAGCCAGCACATGTCCCACCCAGCGTGGATGCGACGCATCAAAACCCATACCTTCGTAACTGATGCTTTGTCCGTCGCCATCCGTTGCAAGAACAGAGAGTGAAACGAAAACGGGCGTGTCGGTGAGTGCAGAAGCGGCCTCGGCTGTACCAGCGAGATTGTCCGCCGGAAACCAGTCCGTACCCACCTTCAAGTGATACTTGATGCCGGCGCCCGTACCGGTTCGCAACAATGTACCGGGCACCGCGTTGGTCATCATGGTTGCCGAAGCTTGC
>DASUGV010000086.1:0-5532 GCA_036273835.1 Rhodocyclaceae bacterium | reverse complement strand
ATCGGCTGGGCTTATAACACCAACGGTCAGCCGATTCCCAACCCGGCAACCGCAAGCGCGGCGAGTGGATGGCGTGAATTTGGCAGCATGGACTTGAGTGGCGCGCCGCTCAATACCAGTAGCCGCGTTGGCGGATATACGCTGACGCCAACGGAATATGCCAACGGCTTCTCGACCCGTGCGCAGATATTCTCTGGATTTAACGGCGGCTGGAATCCGACACCGTAGTTAGAAAAATATTTCTCGACAAAAAACCTAGTCGTTCTGACTAGGTTTTTTTATGTCGCTGTTTGCGCCTGCCGATTGAATAGTGCAACTTCGATTTTGCTTTGATGACGTACAGCCATCTATCCGAAAAATGCTATAAGCATATATGCCGTAGAGTTTTCCGAGCTCATCGGTTGCAGCGCACCATCGATAAATGAAACAAGTAATTTGAAATCGTCAAGTCATTCGCCTCTATTTAAACTTTAAATTTGTTAATTCTGGCACTAATACAAATAGGACTTTAGTTGTAGAATCCGCCAAATCTGTCGATGTGGTCACGTTCACCCGGCTTCATTGATAGATTGTAGAAATACATAAAATCATATTAGGAGACAATCTAATGCGTAGTAAAACTATGTTTGGCGCCTTGATCGGCGCCATGACGATGGCATTTGCGGGCAGCGCTTTCGCTGCCGCCGATGCGCCTTCTGGCTGGACGAAGTGCGCGCAGCCCGGCGGCACCTGCACCATGAGTGGCACCCACGACACAACCTTGGGCAAGTCAGGTGTGTTCGCACCCTTCGTTACACGAACAGGAAACTTCAGCTGCACGCTTGCTAATTTCCCGGGCGCACCCAGCGACGCAACTTGGTGCTCCTACAATCCAACCGCAAGCAGTTCAAGTTCTTCCAGCTCCAGTTCCTCGAGCAGTTCCAGCAGTTCCTCAAGTTCGAGTAGCTCTTCCAGCTCTTCTTCGAGCTCATCCAGCTCCAGTAGCTCTTCAAGCTCGAGTAGCTCGTCCAGTTCGTCTTCCAGCTCTTCGAGTTCCAGCAGTTCGTCGAGCTCTTCGTCTAGTTCGTCTTCCTCCAGTTCGAGCAGTTCGGGTGGTGCAATCGATGCTCGTACGCTGACCGGTCCAAGCACGCCACTGCAAACGGCGTTGTACGGTATCCGCAATTACTCGGCTCCCGTCACGCAACCCGATGGTCTGCATCCGCCATCGAACTACGAAGCTGCGCCGGCGTTTCCGACGTGGAAATTTGCCACGGTCGACCCGACTGGCGGCGTACTCACATTCGAACGCCAAACGGCTCCGGCAAACGGTTGGTCTTCGTTCTCGCGTAAGGGCAAAGTTGTCGTGACCGGTGGTTCGGCCGCTGCAACCAACCGCATCTACACTGTGTTCAATGGTCAGCAGCTCATCGCTGCAATTAACGAAGCGGGCAATGATCCGAAAATCATCCGCATCGTTGGTCACATCGATCTGCGCTGGAGCAACAACAACACCGTGTTCAAGGAATACACCAGCTACATGGATCAGAAGTACGGTGGCTCGGTCATGATTCCGTCGAATACAACCTTGGTCGGCATTAACAATGCTGACGGCACACCGGCTCGCATTACGGGCACGACCCTGCTCATCGGTGGCGAGTTGCCGCTGACGGCAGGTGGCGATCCGCAATCCGACTTCGAAGGCTGGATCGCCGCAGGCAAGGACGGCGAGGATTATCCGACCTGGACGCGCAATGTCATCATTCGCAACATCTCGCTAGATACGCCGTGGGATGTGAACCCGGAAGACTCGGGTAACGCCTATGCCGACGGCATGACCATGTCGCGCGCGCAGAACATCTGGCTTGACCATATGTCGATGAGCGACGGCAACACGCCGGATTCGCTGGCCTCCGACACGCGTCACGATGGTCTGGTCGACGTTGTACGCGGTTCCGACTATGTCACCCTGAGCAACGACTACTTCACCGAACACCACAAGAATACGCTCGTGGGCAACGGCGACAGCGGTCGTGCATGGAGTGACGATGGCCGTATGCACGTCACCTTCACTGGCATGTGGTGGGATGCTTTAGGTTCGCGTCTGCCGCTGAACCGTTTTGGTCAGGTCCATCTGTACAACAACCTGATCACGGGCAGCACCAGTACGTCGAATCCCGACCTGAAGTTCGCCAGCGGTTCGGATGCGCGTTATCACTCGAACATGCTCATCGAAAACAACTACTACGCCTTCACCGGCCTGAAGTTGTCCGAGGCCTGCGGTAAGGTCATCATGGGCAAGGACTATACAGCCTTCCGTTCTTCCGGCCATCTCTTCACCAGCGACAAGGCCGACACCACGCTGGGCATCCCCGCCGGTGCCATTACGGCATGGGACGGTCAGTGCGGCATGACCGCACCGACGGGTGCCGACGTCTGGACACCGCCGTATAGCTACACGCTGGTGACCGCTGATGTTGCCAACACCAATGTGCGTGCCAACGCGGGCGCAGGCAAGCTGCACTAAGCAAAGTAAATAAAGTCGCTCTTGATCTGGTTGTCGTCGCTCAACCAGACAAACGACAAAAAATTAAAAGGGCAAACCAAACGGTTTGCCCTTTTTTATGTCGAAGACCTGGCCAAGCATGCATGCTTCCGTCCTGGCTCCGTCTGAAGCGTTGCAATTTCCTCTCCCAACACCGCGACTATTAATTCATATCGGCCCATCCGAAGTTTTGATGGCGATGCCCGCACCTATCGCAACATTTCAGGATTAAAGTGCGAGCTCTGTCATAGCAATTCGGACATCACACACATGACAACCACACCCTCTGCTTCAGCCGCCGCAACAAAATATAAGCTCGAAATCGATCACGAACACATCGTATTGGTCCTGCAAGGCGGAGGCGCGCTTGGTGCGTATCAAGCTGGCGTCTATGAGGAAATTGCTCAATTCCCGAAAGAGCCGCATTGGGTTGCAGGCGTATCGATCGGCGCAATCAATGCTGCGCTCATCGTCGGCAATCCACCAAAAAAACGTGTCGAGAAACTGCGCGAATTCTGGGATCTGGTTTCGTCTGGTTCAAATGGTATCGCACCCTGGTGGGACGGACAGCGAAGCGCCATGCATCAACTGAACGCCATGATTGCTGCATCGGCGGGTGTTCCCGGTTTTTATGAACCACGTATTCCACCAGCATTTTTCCAGCCTGACGGTACACCTGAAGCCATCAGCTTTTACAGCACGGCGCGATTGCGCGAAACACTGGAGCGGCTCGTAGACTTCGATCTCATCAATAGCCGCAAGGTGCGCTTATCCGTCGGTGCGACCAATGTACTCACCGGGAATTCCGTTTATTTCGACAACCTGCATCAAACCATCGGTCCAGAACATATCATGGCCAGCGGCGCGCTGCCGCCGGCATTCCCACCTGTCATAATCGACGATCAGCCATACTGGGACGGCGGCATCGTTTCGAATACGCCCCTGCAGTACGTATTGGATCATCGCGAAGTCGCCAAGATACTCATCGCGCAGGTTGACCTATTCAGCGCGCGCGGTTCTATGCCCATCAACATACCAAGCGTCATGTCCCGCCAGAAAGACATCACGTATTCGAGCCGGACCCGCTTCAATACCGACAAATTGGCGGAGATACAGCGCAACAAGCAAACCATGCTCAAATTGATCGCCAAGCTACCGCCGGAATTGCGCAATAGCCCCGATGTCAAGGCGCTCGAAGCGGCCAATCGCACTGCGCATATCGATATCGTCCATTTGATCTATCGCCAGAACCGTTTCGAACTCGAATCGAAAGATTATGAATTTTCTCGCAATACGGTACTCGAACACTGGGCTGCCGGACAACGAGACATGCGGCGGACCATCGAGCATCCGGATTTGCTCACCCGCTCCAACGTGGACGATGGCGTGACCGTCTATGACCTCGCCCACGATCATCACAAAACCTGAAAGGCACGATCGATCATGAACGTCACAGACGTCAAAGCCAAAGCGTTTGCCATGCCATTGACCAGTCCCGCGTTTCCGCCGGGCCCATACCGTTTCGTCAACCGCGAATTTCTGGTGATTACTTACGAAACAGATATCGATGCTTTGCGCGCAGTCGTTCCCGAACCGCTGCAAATCACCGACCCGCTCGTCAAATACGAATTCATCCGCATGCCGGACTCCACGGGTTTCGGCGATTACACCGAATCGGGTCAGGTTATTCCAGTCACGTTCGACAGCGCCCGAGGCAGCTACGTCCATTCGATGTATCTGGACGACCATCCTCCTATCGCTGGTGGCCGCGAGCTATGGGGATTTCCCAAGAAACTCGCGCAGCCGAAATTGCATGTCGACATCGATACGCTGATCGGCACGCTCGACTACGGTCCTATCAGAATCGCAACAGCCACCATGGGTTTCAAGCACCGCGAGGCGTCGCATGACAGTGTACTTGCGGCGCTGGCACAGCCGAATTTTCTGCTGAAAATCATTCCGCACGTTGACGGTTCGCCGCGCATTTGCGAGTTGGTGCGCTACTACACGACCGATGTAACGCTCAAGGGCGCCTGGATTGGGCCTTCCTCGCTGAAGCTCGACCCGCACGCGCTCGCGCCCGTGTCCGACTTGCCGGTACGAAGAATCGTTTCGGCCCTGCATTTCGTCGCCGACCTGACGCTGGGGCTTGGGGAAGTCGTTTACGACTATCTCGATGCACGCTCTTAATGCCAAACGAATATTCAATATACATAGGAGTCAACCATGCAACTCAAGGATAAAATTGCTTTCATCACCGGCTCGGCCAGCGGCATCGGCCGCGAAATCGCGGTCGTCTTCGCGCGCGAAGGCGCCCATGTCGTTGTTGCGGACTTGAACAAGGAAGCGGCCGACGCAACCGCCGCCGAACTCAGCAAGACCGGACCCAAAGCAATTGGCGTAGCGGTGGACGTCACAAACGAGGATCAGGTAAACGCCGCCGTGCAAACTGCGGTGGATACGTTCGGCGGTATCGATATACTGATCAGCAACGCGGGCATTCAAATCGTTCACCCGATAGAAGATTTTCCTTTCTCGGATTGGAAAAAATTACTTTCCATCCACCTCGACGGTGCCTTCCTGACGACACGCGCATGCATCAAGCATATGTACGCTTCGGGCCGCGGCGGATCGATAATCTACATGGGTTCCGTGCATTCCAAGGAAGCGTCGATGCTCAAATCGCCGTACGTGACCGCCAAGCACGGATTGATCGGCCTCGCTAAAGTTGTCGCGAAAGAAGGCGCCGCGCGCAACGTACGTGCCAATGTCATATGCCCGGGGTTTGTACGCACCCCGCTCGTCGACAAGCAGATACCCGAACAAGCCAAAACCCTAGGCATCACGGAACAGCAAGTCATCAAGGACGTCATGCTGAGGGAAACGGTGGATGGCGAATTCACCACCACCGACGATGTCGCGGATGTCGCTCTATTCTTCGCGGCATTCCCGAGCAAAGCCCTGACCGGTCAGTCGCTGGTCGTCAGTCACGGCTGGTTCATGCAGTA
>DASUGV010000085.1:0-5877 GCA_036273835.1 Rhodocyclaceae bacterium | reverse complement strand
CACAGCGACATCGTTGAAGGTCTGCGCGCGACCCGTACCCAGATTGAATATACCGGATCGCTCTCCGTGTTCGAGAAAATATAGATTAGCTTTCACGACATCTTCGATGTAAATGAAATCGCGCAATTGCTCGCCATTGGCATAACCGTCGGAGCCGGAAAAAAGTTTGACGCGTCCTCCAGCTTGATACTGGTTGAAGAAATGGAACGCTACCGAGGCCATGCGCCCTTTGTGCTGCTCGCCAGCGCCATAGACGTTGAAGTAACGAAAGCCGACAACTTGCGAGCCGATGTCGGGCATGTTACGACGCACGACCTGATCGAATAGCAGTTTCGAGTAGCCGTAGACATTGAGCGGCGATTCGTATTTGCGCTTTTCTTTAAATATTTTTGTGTCGCCATACGTAGCTGCTGACGACGCGTAAAGCAGTGGAATATCCTGATCGGCGCAGAAGTCGAGCAGCGTCAGCGAGTAGCGGTAATTGTTGGCCATCATGTATTGGCCGTTGTGCTCCATCGTGTCGGAACATGCGCCCTGGTGGAGAATAGCTTCGACGCCGCCGTCGAACTCGCCGGCTTCGATCGCATCGTGGAATTCCTGTTTGTCGAGATAGTCCTCGATCTGGCAGTTGACGAGGTTGCGGTACTTGTCGCCTTGCGTCAGATTATCGACCGCGATGACGTTAGTGATGCCTTTGGCATTCAGTCCGGCGACGATGTTGGAACCGATAAAGCCCGCGGCGCCCGTGACGATGTAGTAACGCGACATGTTTACTTCTCCGTTTTCATTTCTTCCAGCGTCACTGTAGCAGTGCCTAATTTCCCAACCACGATGCCGGCCGCGCGATTTGCTAAACGCATGGCTGCGACGAGATCCATTCCACTCGCCAGCATGGCGGCCAAAGTGGCAATTACGGTATCGCCTGCGCCCGACACATCATAAACTTCGCGGGCCAGCGCGCCTTCGTGTACAACGCCATCGGCGCGAAATAAAGTCATCCCTTCTTCCGAACGCGTGACTAGCAGGGCATCAAGGCCCAACTCGCTCCGCAGTTTTTGTGCCCGGGCCGTCAAATCCGCTTCATCCCGCCATTTGCCGACGACCTGACGCAATTCGCTGCGGTTGGGCGTGAGCAGATTGGCGCCACGATAGCGTGTGTAATCGTCCCCCTTGGGATCGATCAACACCTGCTTGCCTGCCGCGCGCGATAGCTGAATCATTTCCTGGATATGTTCCAAGCCGCCTTTACCATAGTCCGACAATACGACAACGTCATGTTGCGGCAAAAGCGTACGGAACTGTTCCAGCTTGGCATGAAGAACTTCGTGCGTCGGCGTATTTTCGAAGTCGATGCGCAGTAGTTGTTGCTGGCGACCGATGACGCGCAACTTGATGGTGGTGGATAGCGTCGGATCGCCGTGCAGATGAGCACGCACGCCTTCCGCGCTGAGCAAACCATTCAGCGTCGTGGCCGCTTCATCGCGGCCCACGACTGCCAGGAGCGAAGCTTGCGCTTCCAGCGCGACGGCATTGCGCGCCACATTGGCCGCGCCGCCCGGTCTGTCTTCTGTGCGTTCGACGCGCACCACCGGCACCGGCGCTTCGGGTGATATGCGATTGACATCGCCGAACCAGTAACGATCCAGCATCACATCGCCGACGACCAGCACGCGCGCAGCGCGCGTATCGGGAATGGCGGGAAATGTGGTGATCGGCATCGCGGGTGTCCTTTTCTTACTTGCGTCCGATACTCGAATACTCCAGGCCCGCCGCACGCGGCATACTGGGTGTAAACATATTACGGCCATCGATGACAACGGGATACTTGAGCTTGGCGCGGATGGCGTCGAAGTCGGGACTGCGGAACTCCTTCCACTCTGTCACGATAAGCAGTGCATCGGCACCTTCGAGCGCTTCCATCGGCTGCTCGGCATAAGTCAGCCGCGGTTCGCTGCCGAAAATGCGTTGCGTCTCGTGCATTGCCACCGGATCGTACGCCGTGACAGTCGCGCCGCGCTTGAACAGTTCGTCGATGATCACACGGCTCGGCGCTTCACGCATATCGTCCGTATTCGGCTTGAAAGCCAGCCCCCATATCGCAAAGCGCTTGCCCGAAAGATTCTCGCCGAAACGGGCGACAACCTTGTCCACCAGCACATGCTTTTGGCATTCATTGGCATCCTCGACCGCCTGCAGCACCTTGAGATTCTGGTCGACATCCGACGCGGTGCGGATCAACGCCTGAACATCCTTCGGGAAACAGGAACCACCATATCCACAACCGGCGTACAGGAAGTGGTAACCAATACGCGGATCGGATCCGATGCCCTGGCGCACGAGTTCGATGTCTGCGCCTAGCTTCTCAGCCAGGAGCGCGAGTTCGTTCATGAATGAAATGCGTGTCGCCAGCATGGCATTGGCGGCGTACTTTGTAAGCTCGGCCGAGCGCACATCCATGACGATGACACGTTCATGATTGCGCTGAAACGGCGCATACAGCGCGCGCATCAGATGGATGGCTTGCTCGTCTTCGGCACCGACGATGATGCGGTCGGGACGCATGAAGTCTTCTACCGCAGCGCCTTCCTTCAGAAACTCCGGATTCGACACGACGCTGTATGGCACATCGACGCCGCGTGTGGCGAGTTCTTCCGCTATCGCCGCTCGTACCTTGTCGGCGGTGCCAACGGGCACGGTGGATTTGTCGACGATTACTTTATAGTCGGTCATGGTCTTGCCGATGCTGCGTGCTGCGGCCAGCACGTACTTGAGGTCGGCTGACCCGTCTTCATCCGGCGGCGTACCGACAGCGATGAATTGCACGGTGCCGTGGGCGACTGCTTTTTCGACATCGGTCGTGAAACGCAGGCGCCCCGCGGCGACATTGCGACGAACCATCTCCAACAAACCCGGTTCGTAAATCGGAATGTCGCCCTCTTCCAGGATACGAATTTTTTTGGCATCGACATCGAGGCACAGCACGTCGTTGCCGACCTCCGACATGCAGGCACCCGAAACCAGACCAACGTAACCCGTGCCAATAACGGTAATTTTCATGACAGTCTCTTGTGAAACGTAAAGAATGAGGAGTAAGGGGTAAGGAGAAGACTCATGCGAATGTCATGTCATCCATAATCTCATGTCTCGCTTCCTACACTTCACTCCTCATGCCTCACCAGCTATTTATCCAGATCGAATTCTTCCGTGCGTTTGGGTGGATAGGTTTCCCAACCACCGCATGCCGGACAACGCCAATAGAATTGGCGTGCCTTGAAACCGCAGTCTTCGCAGCGATAACGCGCAACACGGCGCGTATGTCCATGGATCAGACCTTTCACCAGTTCGACATCGTTACGGCGCTCGGCAGATGCGGTGAGCACCGCCGCTTCCAGCAACTTGTCCAAGCCTAGCAACGTCGGATTGCGGCGCAGCTCATCGCGTACCAGCGCATAGGCCGCTTGCGGGCCTTGCTTTTCCATCTCCCACTGAAATACGGCTTCGAGCAGATCCAGCGAAGCATATTGTTCGAGATATGCACGTAATAATTGAATGCCCTTCTCCGCCATGCCGGTGCGGCGAAATGCATCCATCATGCGCTCGGCCACCAACGCAAGATAAGCCGGATTCTGCTGTTCGATGCGCTGCCAGCATTCCAGAGCATCCTGATCGCGCCCCTGTGCCACCAGGATATCGCCTTGCAGGATAATGGCCCGCACACATTTTCGATTGACCTGCAGCGCGTCCGCGGCATGCTGCCAGGCGGCTTCGAAATGCGACTTCGCCAATTCTGCCGTGGCAAGCTCACAGTGAAAATTGGCGACGCCCCGCTCCCAAAGATGACTAGTCTGGTCGGGTAGCGACTTTGCCATCTCAATGGCTTGATCCCAATTTTTTTCCTGCTGATAAATCTCCAGCAAAGCTTTGAGCGCAGCCTCTTGTCTGCGCGTGTTGCGCAATTGCTGATAGACATTTTCGGCTCGATCAAGCAGGCCCGCTTTGAGATAGTCCTGGCCGAGTTCATCCAATGCCTGCACGCGCTGATCTTCCGTCAGATCGTCGCGTTCGATCAAGCGTTGATGGATCCGAATGGCGCGGTCTACTTCACCTCGACGGCGAAATAAACTGCCAAGCGCGAAGTGCAGCTCGATCGTATCGGGATCGATCTTGACCGCTTCGAGAAACGCATCGATAGCTTTGTCGGGTTGTTCGTTAAGCAAGAAATTGAGTCCGCTCAGTGTCGAACGCGGAAGCGTGCTCGATTCGCGCACAAGATGCTTGATGTCGATACGCGCAGCCAACCAGCCCAGCAGAAAAAACAGCGGCCAGCTAAGCAGCCACCAGAGCTCGAAGTCCATAGGCGATCAGAAGGATTCGGGAAGATCGGAGCGCATGCGCAGCCGCGTCGGAGTGGGAATGGGCGCGGGCGTCTCGTAACGCGATGCCTTGCGCATGCGCTTGATCTCGCGATGTTGCGATAACAGGGTGGCAACCATGGCGGTCGCGCCAAGCACGACGCCACCGGCAAACATCACAAGCATCACGAGAATCAACGGCACTTGCCACTCATCGCCAAAGAACAGGTGCACCGTTACGACACTGTCATTTTTAATGGCGAAACCGAGTAGCAACAGAAATAACGCGATACGGGAAAACCAGATAAGTATTCGCATGATCCGAATTATCCTTTATTCCGTTGTGACTTCAACTGTGCACCGACGATCAACGCGACGACAAAAAAGAAGGCGGCCTAAAGACCGCCCTCTCCTTTTAACACAGCCGCAGCGGCTCAATTATTACTATCCACACGTTCGCGCAATTCTTTGCCCGCTTTGAAATGCGGAACATATTTCTCGGGCACCATCACTTTATCGCCCGATTTGGGATTGCGTCCCACGCGTGGCGGCCGATAGTTCAGCGCAAAGCTGCCGAAACCGCGGATCTCGATGCGATCCCCGCGCGCCAGGCACGCGGTCATTTCATCGAGCACGACCTTCACCGCAAAGTCTGCATCCTTTACGCCGAGCTGCGGAAAACGCGCGGTCAAGCGCTCAATCAACTCCGATTTGGTCATGACACGCGCAAATTATTGTTGTTGCGTGTTGCTAAGCTTTGCTTTCAACAAAGCGCCCAAATTGGTCGTACCGCTGGACGCCGCATTGTCTGCCGCCGAAAGCTTTTGCATGGCTTCAGTCTGCTCCACTTGATCCTTGGCTTTGATCGACAAGTTGATCGCGCGCGACTTGCGATCCACATTGGTGATCATCGCCTCGACCGTGTCGCCGACTTTGAGTAGCGTGGTCAGATCTTCGACACGATCACGCGACGCTTCGGAAGCACGCAAATAGCCTTCGACGTCACCACCCAATTCGATCGTCGCACCCTTGGCATCGACCGTCTTCACGGTGCCTTTGACCAAGCTGTTCTTGTCGTGCGTCGCAACGAAGGACGTGAAAGGATCGCCATCGAGCTGCTTGACGCCCAGCGAGATGCGTTCTTTTTCGACGTCGATGGCCAACACCAACGCTTCCAGCTCGTCGCCTTTCTTGAAGTTGCGGATGGCTTCTTCGCCAGTGAGCGACCAGGACAGATCGGACAAGTGCACCAAACCATCGATACCACCCGGCAAGCCGATGAACACGCCAAAGTCGGTAATCGATTTGATAGCGCCTTTCACACGATCGCCCTTCTTGTGATTCTCGGCGAAGTCGTCCCACGGATTGGGAATGCACTGCTTCATGCCCAGCGAAATACGGCGGCGCTCTTCGTCGATTTCCAGAATCATCACTTCGACTTCGTCGCCTAATTGCACAACCTTGGTCGGATGAATGTTCTTGTTCGTCCAGTCCATCTCCGACACGTGCACGAGGCCCTCGATGC
>DASUGV010000084.1:0-10108 GCA_036273835.1 Rhodocyclaceae bacterium | reverse complement strand
GAGGAAGTGCATTGCATTACCATCGGTCGTGCCTCGGCATGCCAATGGGTAAGTTGTTTGAGCAAAAGTGGCGATCGAAAATACGCTCAATCCTATTCGAAGCACACCAGCGATCATCGATTTGTATGTTGAGTCATGGCGAAAGAAATGCAAGGTTGCGTTCTTCATGATTTCTCCTCAAGAATTAAGCGGCCGTGTTTATTTTGATGCTGCAAGTCAACGCCGGCACAATGCGTTTTATTCCTTAAGCGCTTTTGCAGCTCGTTCTTGCTGTTTTTAATTACGGAAGTTCAAGCAACACTCTTCTTGCGCTGGCCAATCGCCAACATGACAAGTAAATCAAGTGCGCAATAGAACGCGCCGGCTGCGAGCGGTGGATTCGTGGTCGGCCACGCGAGCCAAGGCACGTGGCTTTGCCATGTCCAGTTGCCGATCGAGGTGCCGCACATTTCCATGACAAACGAGAGGACGAACATGGTGGCATAGAGACGCGCCGCGGGACCGAAGCGCCAGCACAGCAGAAACAAGCCAAGCAAGGGTACGCTGAACCAGTCCAGTCCGGCGAATGCAAGACCGACGATGACAACGGCTGAGACGGGTGCGACGGCGCGCAGCAAGGCATAGGGCAATCGCGCGCTCAATTGAATACCTAACCAGAACAACAATACATGACCGGGTGGAACGAATAGGGGGATATTATGCAGTCGGTATATGTACAAACCCCACACCAGCGAGAGCACGACTTCGCCGATGGTGGCAATCAGCAGGCAGGCAATCAGCGCGGGTCGCTCACTGGGCGTGACTAGCGATAGCAGCAATCCGAACATTGCCCACGTCCAAGTATCTACGGCGATCTGACCATACGTGTCGAAGTGCTGGTCGATGAGCAATCCGCACACGATGGTGAGTGCAATTATCCACGGCATCCAAATGCGATAGCTGGATCGCCACCGCTCGATCACCCACGCCCCCGGTTTTTGTCCCACGTGAATCGTTGACTGCGTTGCCAGCGCGCGTCCTTCTGCAAACGCGGATTGGGTGCGCACAGATTTTCCGCTGTGTGTTTTGCGGGTGGGCGCGGGCTACGTGGAGGTGGCGTCTTGTTCATGCCATGTCAGCTTGCACTTAGCAACGAGCCGTCATCCCGTGAGTTTTGCTGAAATGAGGGGGAATCCACGTGGCTCCCGATGCAGCTTGGTTCCAGCAGGTAGATTCCCGCCTTCGCGGGAATGACGAGTGTGAGTTTTTTGCTCCATCTTGATGGTGAAAGATTTCAATCGTCTTTAAACGATCGTACCATTATACCAATGGCATCACAGATCCGCCTCCACCAGATTGCCTTTCGCCTCCATCCACGCGCGGCGGCCGGAGGCTTCGCCTTTGCCCATCAGCAGATCGAACAGTTGCAGTGTATGTGTTGCTGCGTCATTCGACATCGTGACCGGCAACACGCGCCGCGTTGCCGGGTCCATGGCGGTTTCTTTCAACTGAGCGGGTTGCATTTCGCCGAGACCTTTGAAGCGGCCGATTTCGAGTTGCTCGGGGCGGAAACCTTCTTTTTCCAAACGGTCGCGGATGGAGATCAACTCGTTTTCGTCCAAGGCATAGAGCCTGCGCGCAGGCCGCTTCTTGCCCTGCGCGGGTACGTCGACGCGGAACAGCGGTGGCAGTGCGATCCACACGTGACCCATGTCGACCAGGCGCGGAAAATGACGAAGAAATAATGTGAGCAGCAGCGTCTGGATGTGCGAACCGTCGACGTCAGCATCAGCCATGATGATGATTTTTCCGTAACGCAGATTGGCGAGCACCGCGTCGGCTGCATCGGGCGTGTGCGGGTCGACGCCTAGCGCTACCGATATGTCATGAATCTCGGCGTTGGCGAACAGGCGGTTCGGATCGACCTCCCACGAGTTAAGTACCTTGCCGCGCAGCGGTAGGATGGCTTGCACTTCGCGGTAGCGTGCGAGCTTGGCGGAGCCGCCGGCGGAATCGCCCTCGACGAGATACAGCTCGTTCTCGGTGATGTTTTCGCTTTCGCAATCGGACAGTTTGCCCGGCAACACGGCGACGCCGGAGCTCTTGCGCTTCTCGACCTTCTGCGCATCCTTGAGCCGCGACTGGGCCTGCTTGATAGCTACCTCGGCTATGGCTTTGGCATATTCGACATTTTGGTTGAGCCACGCTTCGAAAGGATGCGTGAGCATGCTCGACACAAGCTTTACCGCTTCGCGCGAATTGAGTTTCTCTTTCACCTGGCCCTGGAATTGCGGGTCGAGAATGCGCGCGGAGAGCACGAAGCTCATCTTGCCGCATACATCTTCCTGTTGCAGCTTGACGCCTTTCGGCAGCAGGCCGTGATGCTCGATGAAACTCTTCAATGCTTCGAACACGCCGGCACGCAAACCCGATTCGTGCATGCCGCCCGCGACAGTGGGAATCAGATTCACATAGCTCTCGCCGAGTTGCACGCCATCGAACCAGCCGAAGCTCCATGCGGCGCCCTCGCCTGGCGCGAAGTCTTCATCCTGTCCGGCGTACGACTCGCTGGTGTAGAGCGGTGCGACCGCTTCGGCGCCGGCAACCATCTCGATAAGATAACCTGCGAGACCATCTTGATATCGCCATTCCTGGCGCGCGAACGTGCCGTCGGACTGCTCGACTTCCAACGTCACTTTTACGCCGGGTAGCAGCACGGCTTTGGAACGCAGCAGGCGTTCCAATTCATTCATCGGAATTTTCGGCGAGTCGAAATATTTTCCGTCGGGCCACACGCGCACACGCGTACCCGTCTGCTTGCCGCATGGGCCTGCGTCGATCAGCTCGCCGATCTCGCGTCCGCCCTTGTTGAAAGCAATCTGATGAATCTTGCCTTCGCGCCGCACTTCCACTTCCACGCGCGACGACAACGCGGTGGTCACCGCCACACCAACGCCATGCAAGCCCCCCGAGAAAGCGTAGGCGGAGTTGCCGCTTTTCTTGTCGAACTTGCCACCGGCATGCAGCACTGTGAATGCGAGTACGACGACGGGTAATTTTTCGGCCGGATGTAATCCCGTTGGAATACCGCGGCCATCATCGGTGACCTGCAAGGAACCATCGCGCAGCATCGCGACATGAATGTTCTTGGCGAAGCCCGCCAGCGCTTCGTCAGCGGAATTGTCGATGACCTCCTGCACGATGTGGCAGGGCGAATCCGTGCGCGTGTACATGCCCGGGCGTTCGCGCACGGGCTCCAGGCCTTTGAGAACGCGGAAAGAGGATTCGTCGTATTGCTTTTGGCTCATTGCTTGTAGCTCGTCTCTTCTGCCGGCATGCGTGCCGGCTGTGTTGATCAACAAATCCTCGACATTTTTTCACACATCGCGCGCGCCTGCTCGTCTCCTGTTGGCCTCAATTTGCCTTGGTCGACGCTCAAGTTCGGCCGCAGGAATGCGTTAACAAGGAGATCGGACGCACGATTTACTTCATGGCACTCCATCCGCTCTCCGCAGAACAATTTCCGCTCGGCCTTCCGCTTCCCTGGAATGTCACGGATAGCGCTGGGCAATTGCTGCTCGCGGAAGGCTATACGCCAAAACGCGATTCGCAGATCGATGTGCTGGTCGCGCGCGAATCCTATGCCGATACGAGCTCGCCGCCGCCCTTGCTGCGTCCGCTGCCCGAAAATTCTGAGGCACGCGGTTACGATCCATTCAAGCTTTGGGTCAGCATCCAAGATGAGCTCGATGTCCTGCTGCACGACATCCGCATAGAAGGCAACTTTACGCGTCAGATCGATAACCTGGCCGTGCTGGTACAAATGTTGGCCGAGCGCAGCCCCGACACCGTTCTGGCAGCGATCAGCATGTCGGATCAGCGACGCTACCCGATCGCGCACAGCCTGCATGTCGCCTTGCTGGTTGAGCTGTCGGCACGCCGATTGAAATGGGATGAGGCGCGTCGCCGCAGCCTGGTCTGCGCGGCCATGACCATGAATCTTGCCATGCTCGATTTGCAAGCCGCGTTATGCACGCAAAGAATCGCGCCGTCCGATGCGCAGCGGCGAGAGATCGAACGTCATCCGCAACTGGCCGTCGACCTGCTGCGTGAGGCCGGCGTGGAGGATGGCGCTTGGTTGCGCGCGGTGCTGGAACACCACGAACGCCAGGAAGGCGGCGGATATCCATCGGGCATTTCCGAACTCTGCGACGAAGCGTTGCTGATTCAAACAGCGGATATCTTTTCGGCCAAGGTCAGTCCGCGCGCGGCGCGCGCACCCATCACCGCACACGAAGCCGCAAAATCCCTTTTCATCGCGTCGGCCGGAGGCGAAAAAAATCCATATGCTGCTGTCCTAATAAAGGAAGTGGGCATCTTCCCGCCCGGAACTTTCGTCAACCTGGCCAACGGCGAAACCGCGCTGGTATTGCGTCGTGGTGAAACCACGAATACGCCACTGGTGGCAAGCCTGGTCAGTAAAAGCGGTTTTGCCTACGGAACGCCCGTCAAGCGCGAAACGGCGCAGAAAGAATACAGCGTGGTGTCGGTCGTACCGCGCGACAAGATGCCTGCATCGATCAACATGAAGCGGGTGTGGCACCTGGCTTGATCGCTCGTATCGATCAGTTGAAATACTACGCCATCAAGACACATGCCTGCGGCAGAAATCTCTCGTCTCGTCATTCCCGCGAAAGCGGAAATCCACGTGGATCCCAATGCTGCCGGATACAGATTTGTGGACTCCGCTTCGCGCAGTATTATTTTTCAGGAATTGCATGAATCGTTTTGATACGAGATATTGCGCAGTTCGATGACGAAAAATGACTCGACCGGCGGCATATCTCCAAACGAGCCCACCCCTCGATACACCCGCTTCGCGGGCACTCGGGGCGAACGGCAGAATGTTGTATAGCAATTCACCCCAAAGCCGTTCGTGACGCGCAGCGTTGTATCGAGGCAAGCGCCCGAGTGCCGCACCGGACGGTTTTGATTATTGCGGACCGTAGTGTGCTTTCGCGGCAATGACGATTGGATAAATTCTTAGGGAGCTTTAGTTCTTCGTATCGTGATGGCGAATGCTTTTGATTCTGGTTTTATCAGTGAATTAAATCACCTGTTCCTCAGCGGCTAACCACAGACATTTCCCTTTGCTGGTCTTGGCAATGTCCTGTAGCACTTTGTCATGTTCCGCAAGTTCCGCTTCCGTAGCGTGCAGTACGATCAGAGATGTTCGCTCGCCATTGGCGGAGAAGGCCACGCCCAGACCGCTGTTGACGGTGGCGTCGTCCAAGCCGATGGTGAGACTCTCCTGGCCGCGCGTCATCGCCAGATATACCTCGGCCAGCAACTGCGCATCCAGCAACGCGCCGTGCAAAGTGCGATGCGCGTTGTCGACGGCATACCGAATGCATAATGCATCCAGCGAAGCCTTTTTGCCGGGAAACATTTCCTTGGCGAGCTTCACGGTATCGACGACGCTCGGACAGAGTGCCGCTATCTTATCGAAGCCGTGACGCTCAAGTTCCATGTTGAGGAAGCCGACATCGAAACTCGCGTTGTGAATGACCAGTTCCGCACCTGCGATGAAGGTCATGAATTCTTCGGCGATATGCTTGAACAAAGGTTTGTCCGCGAGGAATTCGTCGCTCAAACCGTGGATGCGCGCGGAGTCCCCAACCTCGCGCTCAGGGTTCAAATACACGTGATAATCGCGGCCCGTCAGCTGACGATTGCTCAGCTCGATGCAGCCGATTTCGACGATGCGATCGCCGGTGCGCCAATCCAGCCCGGTCGTTTCGGTATCGAGCAATATCTGGCGCATCAATCCGCCGCCAACGCTTTGTAGATGCCGACGAATTCGTCGGCGATCATGGCGGCGGAACCGATCAGCCCGCCGTCCACATCGGCCATGGCAAACAAACTATGCGCGTTGCTCGCCTTCACGCTGCCACCGTAAATGATGGGTAGATCTTCAGCGAATTTCGCATCGCGCTGAGCGATGCGGCCGCGCAGGAAAGCATGTTCGGCTTGCACGATTTCCGGCGTCGCCGCGATACCGGTACCGATCGCCCAGCGCGGTTCGTAAGCGAGAATGATTTTGTCATATGCTGTACGAATATAGCCGAACGCGGCGTCCAACTGACGCGCCAAGACTTCATGCGTGCGATCCGCATCGCGCTCCTCGGCCGTTTCGCCGACGCAGATGATGGGTACCAGGCCCGCATCCAGCACGGCCAGCGCCTTACGTCCCATCAAGCCATCGTTCTCGTGCTGATAAGTGCGTCGCTCGGAGTGGCCGATGATGACGTAATTACAGCCCAGTTCCTTGAGCATCAGCGGCGAAATCTCGCCTGTGTAAGCGCCCTGCAAATGGTCGGAAGCGTTCTGCGCGCCCAGCGCAATGCCGGTGTTCTGCAACAGCTCCGCCAGTTGCGGAATGTACGGAAAGGCCGGACACACCACCATCGCCGCGCCAGGCGTGAGCGTCGGCAGTGCAGTACGAACGCTCTCCATCAATGCGCGATTGACGGCGAGATTGCCGTGCATCTTCCAGTTACCAATTAGCCATTTGTTTCGCATGTCTAATCTTTCGTGGTTTTCAAATTCGTTGCACGCAAGTTTACCCTAGCTTGTAGCGGGAATCCCCAAACAATTCCATTCCCCGCAAATGCCTATACCTCGTCATTCCCAGAAGTGGAAATCCACTTGCCGGAACCAAGGAACATTGAGGTCTTACGTAGATGTACCACTCCGCGAGCCCAATCCCTCGATACACCCACTATGGCGGCACTCGGGGCGAACGGCAAAATTTGGCGGCCATTCACATCGAGCCGCTCCTGCATGCGCATCAATCCCTTTGTCATATGTTCTTTGGCGGTGCTTCACACGCATGACGACTTTTACGATAACTCCCGCAGCGCAGCCAGCGCCTGTTCAATCCGGTCAACCGCTTTCACTTCGATCCCTGCAATTGGCTGCTTGGGCATGTTGGATGTGGGAATCAATGCCGTCTCGAAACCCAGCTTGGCCGCTTCGCGCAAGCGTTCTTGCCCGCGCGGGGCTGGACGAATTTCGCCGGCCAGGCCCACTTCGCCAAATACGACCAGCTTCTTGGGCAACGGACGGCTGGTCAGCGACGAAACGATTGCCAGGCACACCGATAAGTCCGCCGCAGGTTCGCTGATTTTCACGCCGCCCACCGCATTGATGAATACGTCCTGATCCGCACACACGATGCCCGCATGACGATGTAATACCGCCAGCAACATCGCCAGCCGGTTCTGCTCCAAGCCCACGGACAAGCGGCGCGGACTGGGGCTGTGCGCGTTGTCGACCAGCGCTTGAATCTCCACCAGCAACGGCCGCGTACCCTCCTGCGTGACCAGTACGCAACTGCCGGGCACCGGTTGCGGATGCTGCGAGAGAAATAATGCCGATGGGTTGCTCACGCCGCGCAATCCCTTGTCCGTCATCGCAAACACGCCGAGTTCGTTGACCGCGCCGAAACGGTTCTTGAACGCGCGCACGAGACGGAAACTGGAATGCGTGTCGCCCTCGAAATACAGCACCGTATCGACGATGTGCTCCAGCACGCGCGGACCTGCCAGTGCGCCGTCTTTGGTGACATGGCCGACCAGCACCATCGATGTCCCTGTCGATTTGGCATGACGCGTGAGTTGCGCCGCGCATTCGCGCACTTGCGCCACGGAGCCTGGTGCGGATTGCAAAGCCTCCGAGTAGACGGTCTGGATCGAATCGATCACCGCTACGGTCGGTTTGTTCATGTTCAGCGCGGTGAGTATTTTCTCCAGCGAAATTTCCGGCAGCATGGGCAGATCGCCACATTCCAATTGCATACGGTGTGCGCGCAGCGCCACCTGTTCGAGCGACTCTTCGCCACTGACGTACAAAACTTTCTGCTGTGGCGCGAGTTTAGCCAGCGCCTGCAACAACAGTGTCGACTTGCCGATGCCGGGATCGCCGCCGATCAGCACCACCATGCCGGGCACAAATCCACCACCGAGTACACGATCCAATTCTTCGACGCCCGTCTCCAATCGCGGCGCTTCGCGCGGGTCGACCTCCGAGAGTTTTTGCAACTTGCCCGAACTGGGCACCATCGACGCAAAGCGCCTCACAGATGGCGTCTCGGCAACTGATTCAACGAGCGTGTTCCATTGTCCGCAACTTGGACATTGGCCCTGCCACTTCGGGCTCTGTCCGCCGCATTCGGTGCACGCGTAAATGGTTTTTGTTTTGGCCACTATCCGCGCCCACTCGTCAGCACCGGCACGCGCGGTGCCAGCGCACAGAAAAGCTCATAGCTGATGGTGCCTGCAGCGTTCGCGACTTCATCGGCGGACAAGCCCTCGCCCCATAGCGTGACGTCCGAACCCATACCCGCTTGCGGCAAATTGCCGAGATCGCACGCCAGCATGTCCATCGAGACACGGCCCAACGTTCGCGTGCGCTGACCATTCACCAGAATGGGCGTGCCGGTGCCTGCATGGCGCGGGTAGCCGTCCGCATAGCCGCATGCAACGACACCAACACGCATGGGTTTATCGGCGGTAAATGTACCCCCGTAACCAACCCGGTCGCCAGGCTGGAGATTCTGCACGCCGACGAGCTTGCTGGTGAGCGTCATGACCGGACGTATTCCAATGGCATGAGCGCTTTCGAGCGCCGGCATGGGCGAGCCGCCGTATAGCATGATACCCGGCCGTATCCAGTCGGCATGTGATTGGGGGAAGCGCAGCAACGCGGCGGAATTGGCCAGGCTGCGCGGCAAGTTAAGGCCCATCGTCGCGTCGTCGAAGCAGGACAGTTGCTTGGCAATGCCTTCGCCATCGGCGCAAGCGAAGTGCGTCATCAAACCGATAGCGGCGGATTTTCCCGACTGCTGCAAGCGTGTCAGCGCGTCGCGAAAAACCGCCGTCGAGAAACCAAGGCGGTTCATGCCTGTGTTGAGCTTCACGAATACTTCCAGCGACCGCGAAACTTCGCACAGCTCCACCATGCGCAACTGCTCTTCGCAATGCAGAACTATGCTTAAGTCATATTCCGCAGCCATCAGCAAATCGTCTTCGCTGAAGTGTCCCTCCAGCAAAAGGATGGGGTGAGCGAATCCGGCGCGGCGCAGCGTCAGGGCATCCGCCACATCCAGCATGGCATAGCCGTCGGCAACATCGCGTATGGCCTCGGCACAACGCAGCAAGCCGTGTCCATAAGCGTTGGCTTTCACTACCGCCCAGGCGCGCGCGCGCGTAGCACGCTGCTTGGCAAGCAGGTAGTTGTGGCGAAACGCCGCCGTGTCGATGTGAGCCAGGATGGGACGAGACATATTGGAATACGGCTATATCACGAATCGCGGTCAGGCGCTCAGAACGCTCAAAGACATCGCACGCAAAGATGTCTTCATGCGCAAACCGCCTTGTGCCATTTATGCTTCGTCGACACCGCGACTTGTCCCGGCATTTTGCTCTTTGGAAAATTCCGACATGTGGGCGACGGCAAACGCGGCGAAGGTCGAATGCAGGCGTGCGCGAAAACGATCCTTCGGTACGAGCACGTTGAGCGAAGAATATAAACGCGGCTGCAAGGAGATAGCTGCAAGGCTGCCATCCTTGAATTCACGGCTCAAGGATGCGCGCGAAACGATGGCAAAGCCGACTCCATCGCGCACGAGTTGCTTGATCACCGAAAGACTGCCGAGCTCCGCCGTGCGATTGAGATTTTCTGGCGGTACACCACCGTCGCGGAAAAATTCCTCGGCCAGCGCGCGAATCGCCGCACCCGGATCGCGATCCACGAAAGGAAAAGGTTGCAGATCTTCGGCGCGCAGCGCGGTTGCCTTGGCCAGCATGTGTCCTGGCGGCACGATGGCCATCAACTCGTCGCGATACGCCAGCGTGCATTCGAGATCCGGATCGTTGGCATCTTTTTCGACCATGCCCACATCCAGATCGTGCGCCATCACGCGATTCTGGATGTTTTCGGAATTTCCCACGAAGACGCGCGGCACCACGCGCGGATATTTCTGCTTGAACTTGGAAAGCATTTGCGGCAACCAATAGGCCGCGATCGTTGGGCTCAGTCCGATAGTGAGTACGCCCGTCAGCTCATC
>DASUGV010000083.1:0-3485 GCA_036273835.1 Rhodocyclaceae bacterium | reverse complement strand
ATGCAGTTCTTCGCGGATCAGGTCAAGGAAAAAACCAACGGCAAGTACGAGCCCAAGGTTTATGCCAATGCCATACTTGGCGACCAGAACAAAGCGGTGGCGATGCTCAAGACGGGCGAAATCGGTTTCGCCGAAGTCAATCTAACGCCGCTCTCGAAGGCCGTGCCGCAGCTGGAAGCGCTGTCGTTGCCATTCCTGTTCCGCAATTCCGAACATATGCTGTCCATTATGGATAGCGACATCGGCAAGGAGCTTGAAGCCGCGTTGTTTGCGAAAGGCTATGTCGTGGTGGGCTGGTACGACGGCGGCGCGCGTTCCTTCTACACCAAAAACAAACCCGTGCGCTTCGCCAGCGACTACGCCGGCAAACGCATTCGCGTGGCCGACAACAAGCTGTTCAAAGACATGGTTTCCGCGCTCGGTGCCACGCCCGTGGTTGTCCCGTACAAGGATGTCAACAAGAGTTTCGAAGACGACACGATCGACGGCGCCGAGAATAACCTGCCGGCTTTCGAATCGGAACAGCATTACAAGTACGCCAAATATTTTTCATTCAGCAATCACATCGTGCTGCCTGAAGCGTTGGTTGTGTCGATGCCGCTGTGGGCGAAGCTGACCGATGACGAACGCATAATTTTTAAGGAAGCCGGTCAGGCATCGGCGGTTTATATGCGCGAACAATTCAACAAGCGCCTGCAAGCCAGCCGCGCCAAGCTCGAAAAGCAGGGCGTGAAATTCTACGACCTCCAAGATGCCGGTCCCTTCATCTCGCGTATGCGGGACATCTATCAACCATACATCGACAACCCCGTTACCAGCGGCCTGGTCATTCGCATCATGACCACTTCGCCGCGCTAAGCCCGGCGGCCCACACAAAAAGCGCCCGCGTCATGCGGGCGTTTTTTATTTCTATACTACTTCCCTGCCCAATGGCGGGCCTTGCGGACAAATCGCTATGGCTCCGCAGGCAAGGTATACTCGCCGGTTTCCCGAATCCGCGAATCCGAGATCGACCATGGAAGCCGAACGCCTCAACGCCATCACCAATCAGCTCAGCGACCTCAAAGTCCGCACTCAGGAATTGCGGAGGTATCTTTGACTACGATAACAAAGCCGAAAAGCTGATCGAAGTCAGCAAGCAACTCGAAGATCCTGCCATCTGGAACGACACTCAGCATGCGCAGGATTTAAGCCGCGAAAAAAAAATGCTGGAAAATGTCGTCCTGAATCTGGACCAGATCAGCAAAGTCCTGGCCGATACCGGGGAACTGTTCGAGCTCGCCAGCGGCGAAGAGGATGAAGAGACGCTCGCCGCCGTCGAGGCCGACGTGTCCGATCTGGAAAAGCGCGTTGCGCAGCTCGAATTCCGCCGCATGTTCAGCAACCCAATGGACCCGAATCCCGCGTTCATCGAAATCCAGTCGGGCGCCGGCGGCACCGAAGCGCAAGACTGGGCCTCGATGCTCGAACGCATGTATCTGCGCTATTGCGAGCGCAAAGGTTTCAACGTCGAGTTGATGGAGGAATCCGAAGGCGATGTCGCAGGCATAAAGAGCGCTACCATCAAGATCACCGGAGAATATGCATATGGTCTACTGCGCACGGAGACCGGCATTCACCGTCTCGTGCGCAAGAGTCCTTTCGATTCCAACGCGCGCCGTCATACTAGTTTCTGTTCGGTGTTCGTGTTTCCGGAAGTCGACGACTCCATCGAGATCGACATCAATCCAGCCGACGTGCGTACCGACACCTATCGCGCTTCCGGCGCGGGCGGCCAGCACATCAACAAGACCGACTCGGCAGTGCGCTTGACGCACGTACCCAGCGGCATCGTCGTGCAATGTCAGAACGACCGGTCGCAGCACCGCAACAAGGATGAAGCGTGGAAGATGCTGCGTGCGCGCCTGTACGAAGCCGAGCTGCGCAAGCGCCAGGCAGAGCAGCAAAAGCTGGAGGACACCAAGAGCGATATCGGCTGGGGCCACCAGATTCGCAGCTACGTGCTCGACCAGTCGCGCATCAAAGATTTGCGTACCAATTACGAAGTCGGCAACACGCAAGGCGTGCTTGATGGCGACCTCGATGGTTTCATCGAAGCCAGCCTCAAGCAAGGCGTTTGATTGTAAGTACGAATGCAAGCGCGAATATAATCGTGAATCCGAACGGCGATCTTACTTCTCTGCTCGCTCCTGGCATCGCGCTCGACGATGTGCCGAGCCTATGGTCGCTGTTGCGCGCCCGTCCGCTGATCGACACCTTCATCACGTTGTTTCGCGGTAGCGATGACGAGGTCATAGCGCGCCTGTTCGTGCTGCGCGAAATCGGTGCGCGCACGGATGCGACACGCTGGTCACCCGAAGCGCTGCGCAGCCACTTCACCTACATCGATCCTGTCAAACTGGAAACCGTGCTCAAGCGGCTGCGCGAAAACGGTCTGCTGGCAATCGGTGAAGACGGTCAATATCAGTTATCGGACGCGGGCCGCAATGCCGTCGCATCGCTCGCAGCGCTGCTGCGTTTCGGCGAGAACGACGATGCCGAGCTGGGATTTCTCACCACGCAACTTGCGGGCATGCAAGCCACGGGCACGCTCACGCCGGAGATGTTGCAGCACTTGCTGGCCAAGCTCAACGCACTGACGGAATCTTTCGAAGACGCGATTGCCTCGGGTTCGGAATTCCGCATTCTCGATGCGCGTTCGCGGCTGACGTCGAACATGCGCTGGCTGGAAAAAGGCACCGAGTTCCTCAATGGCTTGCTGGCCGAAACGGAGATATCGCCCGAGACGGGACGCGTCGCACATGCCATTGGCTTAGCGCAAAGCCGGCTCGCGCGTGTCGATGCCGCTTTCCAGCGCGCGCTCAACAAGATCGAATCGCAGCGCGTCACCTTGGGTTCGTCGGGCGTATCTTCGTCGGACGCCATGGCCTGGCTGCGCAGCCTTTCCCCGTTGCAAATTTCCGCTCTCGCGCATGGCACGCTGGGCGCTGGACCGCAAGCCAAATTCCTCGCCGGCGGACATGAATTGCTCGATCGCGCCGAAAGCGTGCTGTCGGAAGAAATTCGCCGCATGGAGGCCGATCCGACTTTGCCCCCTGCGGAAGACGCACCGCAGGACATTGGCATGGAATCGGAAGATCTCACGCTGCTGCATAAGCTCAGCGAAAAAGTGAGCGGCATCGCCTCGAATGCACCTGTCATGCGGCTCGTCGCCGGTGGCGGTTTCGCGCCCGCCAGCTATCGCTTCTCTCTGCTCGCATTGCTAGGCGCCGAACAAGCGCAAGCCGACGGCGCGGTAGCGGAGTTCACCCAGATGCCTTATGAGCTGGTGCTGGAAGAAAGCCTGACGACTTTGAACGAAGACGAAATCTCGCATATCTCCACAGGCCATGTTGCGCGACGTGAAAGCTAAAGCGATTAAATAAATATGGACCACGAACTGACATCCCTTACCTCACGCTTGCTGGCTCATGGCTGGTTGCCGC
>DASUGV010000082.1:0-3404 GCA_036273835.1 Rhodocyclaceae bacterium | reverse complement strand
TGATTCGGAAAGAGCACATTGCTTTCCCAGTCTTTTTGCAAGGAGCAGGACGCTTGCATATCGGCATAACTGGCAGTGAACTGGATGGGACCGGCCAGCAGTCCCCATATCACTTGTTCGCTGGCCTGGCTGCTGTCGCCGAGTATGCGACGCACGTCGCCAAGACGCGCGTACGCATCTTGCAGCGATGACTTGACCGATGGGTCGCGCTCGAAGTTGTGGAAATCTGCCGATACCTTGGTTGCCTTGCCAACGCCGCCAACAACTTCATTGACGCTGGCATTCAAGGCAGTGGTGTAAGCCAGATACTGTTTGGCAGCCGTGATTTGCGCCGTCAATTCGGCGCGCACGCGGCCGCTGTCGCCGGTATCGGCCAGATCCTTAAGCAATTTGCCGCCGATGTCATTGATTGCGCCAATGGGCGCAGCGGCGCCTTGCGCAGAACGCAGACGCACAGCGGCGAGTTTTCTATTGAGCGACAGCCAGCCGGGCAAGAGTTCTTGTGGTACATCGCCGAATTCGGTCACGAGACGGCCGGCAAGCTGAGTGAATGGATTATCGCTGCCAGTGACACGCGTGAGCCCGTTACGCCATTCAGCTTCGCCTTGCAGCGTGTCTTCCCCCGCTGCGAATTGCCAGGCAAAATCCTGCCACTGCTTGGTTTTTTCTACCGTGTACCAGCTATTGAAACGCGCCAGCTTGTCGTCGAAATTTGCGGTGGTCGGCGCGCTCTTCGCAACTTCCGCCAGGAAGGCATCGATACGGCGCTTACCTTCGCGCGTGAATGACGGCGGAATACTTGGCAGGCCGTCTATTTTGCGCGAGCCATGCCAGAAGTCGCTGATCTGCACACCTTGCAAACTTGGTTGCGCGTCGGCCCAGCTCACGACCCACTCAAGATTGCTGCTTTGAAACGCGATGCCGTCGAGATCTTTCTTCAGCGCATCGAGACGCTGCAGACGGAATATGTCATTGGGTTGCCACGCGAGCAATGCCACGTACATCTCGTTGAAATGGCTGGCTGCTTCCGGCGACATGGTGGGGTCCATCTCGAACAATACGGCACCGGACAGCGGCGGCATCTTGCGCAAATCATCGTGCGTACCGCCGGCCAATACGACTTGGACCATGTTGATACGTCGCGCGAAAGTCTGGATGTAGTCGGCCAATTGATCCGAACGACCCATGCTGACCAGTTCGCGTACCTTGCGATCGAGCGCTTCGTCGAGACCAGGCAGAATGTACTTGCGGAATTTGTTGACGTAATCCTGCTTGATCTTGGCCTCGACCTGCACCACCTGGTCATCGAAGGCGAGCAGATGGTTGCCGTATTGCTGCTCGCGCTTTTCCAGCTGATAGGCGAAACCGCGGAAGCGCTCCAATGTCTCGACGTCTTGCCGTAACTTGCCGACGAGCTTGAGGTCCTTCGGGTACGTGTCGCGCATCACGTTGAGCGTGTGCAGACTGTTGGCGAAGGAAAAGGCGAGATAGCCGCCACAGGCAATCATCAGCAGCATCCACGCGGCGAGGCCCAGATGCCGGGTCGTGCGGCGCCAGTGATTGATGATGGCGGCGGGGCGCAGCAGATAGCGGTCGGCAGGCAGCACGCGATCGAACAAGTCATGCAGAAACATGCCGCGATAAGCGGGTGCATGAACGGGTTCGTGCGGTGCGATTTCCTTCAGGATGGCAGACACTGCACCACCGGATTGCAAGCCGCTGGAAAAGAAAACGCCACGCAAGAAGGGCGATTCGAGATAAGGGCTGTCGCCCAGCGCATGACGAAGGAATAATTGCAGGCCGGGCTGCAGGCGCGCGAATTCGTTGGGGAAGAGCATCAGCGCAGGATCGCTGCTATCGCTTCGTTGCAGCATGGCGAACTGCAGGCGGCGCAGCTGTCCGCTGATGTTGTCGAAGGCGGTGGCGACGAATTCGCTTTCGTTCAGCGTTCCCTTCATGCTGGCATTGTCGACGTAACCCATCGCCTGGCTGAGCAAACCTTCGGGCAGCCGCCGCGTCCATGCTTCCATGCCGTAGAGCAGGTCGCATTTGGTGACCAGCACATAAATCGGAAAGCGCTTGTCGAACAGTCGTATGAGTTGCTCGATGCGCATCCGGATGACGCGGCCTTCCTGGGCCATGTCATCGTCATCGGCTCGCATCAGACGGTCGGCCTGCACCGCCAGTACGATGCCGTTGAGACCTTCCTTGGCGCGGTAGTGGCCCAGCAGATCGAGCAGCTTGTCCCACTCCTTGCGGTCATCCTCGATGTCTTCGCCAGCAACATAGCGGCCGGCGGTATCGATGACGATGGCACGATCGAGGAACCACCAGTCGACGTTCAGCGTCTGCTCGGGAATGCTTGCCTGCTGCACTTTCTTGATGGGAGACGCGAGGCGCGCGCGCGTCAATGCTGTCGTCTTGCCGGAGCCCGAACGGCCGATCACCATGTACCACGGCAGCACGTACAGCGGGTTGCCACGCAAGCGCAGGTTCGAACGCTTGAGCAACGCAACGGCTTCCTTCCATTTGGATTTCAGTTGCGATTCGGCATTCACGACGGAGGCCGGTTTCTTGACGGGCGTGGCGGTGAGGCTGCGTTGACGCCATCCTTCGTAGATATGACGAAGGAATTTGAAGACGAACCACAGCGCGATGAGGCCGATAAACATCACGACGGCCGACCACAGCGGCCAGTCGTTCCACAACGCGAAACCCCAGCACGCCAGTGCAAGCACCAGTAGCACGACCAGCCAGAGAACGAATTTGAGGATGGGTTTCATTGGATCAGGCGCAGGAAATCATTGGCCTGACTGCTCAGGACGAAACGAAAGACGATATAGAGTAAAGCGAGTACTGCAACGGGACCGCCGAACAATGCAAGGTCCGTACGGCTGATATGCCAGCGACGGTGCGGCGGCGCGGCGCTCACCTCTGGATAGGCTGTCGGAAAAAGCTTGGCAAGTGCTTCGGCATCCTTACCGACGAGTGCCTTGAATTCGCGTGCCTTGATTTCTTCGAGCTGTATGCGTCCGCCATCGGCCGCATAGCGTCCCTTGAAACCCATCGCCAAACATAGAAAAAAGACCTCACGCACAGCAGCCTGATTGACTGTGAGTGCGTCGAGCCGTTTGAAAAATTCGACGCCTGCGCGCGTGGTGTTGAAGTAGGTTTTTTGCAATGGGCGGCTGCCCCATTGTGCGGCATATTTCCAGTCCGAGCATTGCACCGATTCGTCGATCCATGCGATTACCGCAAACGAAGCAGCGTCGACGTCCGCGCGATCGAAGTCTGCATCTTGCGCTGCCAGACGTGCCTCGCTGAGTTGCCGTTCGATTTGTGAACGGAAAGTCGCGTCAGTGTCGGCTTTGCTTGCCTCGTCGCCGGCGGCATCGAGGAAGAGT
>DASUGV010000081.1:0-6174 GCA_036273835.1 Rhodocyclaceae bacterium | reverse complement strand
GGTATGGACTACATTCATATTCCAGTGGCATTTAAGGCGCCGAAAGAAACTGACCTGATGGTTTTCTTCGATGCAATGCAGGTCAACGCTGGCCGCAAGATGCTTGTGCATTGCGCTGCCAATATTCGGGTGGCCGCATTCATCGGCCTTTATCGCATCATCAAGCAGGGATGGTCAGCACACGAAGCACTCGGGCTGATGCGAACTGTGATGGAGATGCAAGCATCGCGCCCCAAGGAACACGATGTCGCAAGCGAGAAAATATGGTCCGACTTTATCGACGCGATGATCGGCCGGCTACGCAATGCCGATTCTTTGCGGCACGGATCCCATTCCAAAAGCAGTGGCCAATGACATTTGACTAGAGACATTAAAAATACGAGGACGACATCTTGAACGTACCGTTTTCTGAAGCAGGGCCGCTCGGCGAAGCCGAATTCGACGCGCTCGATGCTTTGCTCAGACGCTTTCCTGAATCGCATTCGCTCGAAGAACTCGACGGCTTGCTGTGCGCGCTCATCATCAACCCTACCGATGTCGGACTCGACCAATGGCTGCCGCTTGCGCTCGGTGTCGACGAACTGCATTTTGAAACGGACGAACAGCGGCACCGTACGCTCGAACTCATGCGGCGGCACTGGAATACCATCGCCAGTGGTTTGCGCGAAACCTGGTCGGGCGTCACCGCCGCCGAGGGCGCCAACGCCATGTATTTTCCGCTGCTCGATGATCCCGCCACGAGCGGACATCCACTGGCCGAAGGTTGGGCGCGCGGCTTTCGCGCAGGTCTGGATTGGCTCGACGATATTCACTGGGACGCACTGGAAGAAGACGAAGAATGCGTCGCGTTGCTCAGCCTGATCGCCGCGTTCGATAGTGGCGAGAAATCGCCAGGGCAACGGCTCACCGACGAGGAACGCGACGAACTGGTCAGCGTCGCGGCAGCCGGTCTGCAATATCTCTACGCCTTTTGGCGTCGCTGGGTGCGCGTCATGGATGCGCCCAAAGAGCCTTTTCATGCGACAGAAACGCCAGGCCGCAACGACGTATGCATTTGCGGCAGCGGCAAGAAATTCAAGAAGTGCTGTGGCGCGCCGGAGAAAATGCATTAGACAATCTACCAGCCAGTATGTGAGACACTGACACCGTGGCAGACTGATCCAGTCGACGTGAACGTATGATCGAAACCGATTCCCTACAACCTGGCCGCCTCGTTTCTCCCGGACAAACCACGCCGCAGGAGGACGCCATCGAGCGTGCGTTGCGCCCGAAGCGTCTGGCGGAATATGTTGGCCAGCAAAAGATTCGTGAGCAGCTGGAAATCTTCATTCAGGCCGCGAAGAACCGCAGCGAGGCGCTCGACCACGTGCTGTTGTTCGGTCCGCCCGGACTTGGAAAAACCACGCTCGCACATATCGTTGCCGCGGAGATGGGCGTCAACCTGCGGCAGACCTCGGGTCCGGTACTCGAACGCGCGGGCGATCTCGCTGCGCTGCTGACCAATCTCGAAGCGAACGACGTGCTGTTCATCGATGAAATTCATCGGCTCAGCCCCGTCGTGGAAGAAATTCTTTACCCGGCGCTCGAGGATTATCAGATCGACATCATGATCGGCGAAGGTCCGGCCGCGCGTTCCGTCAAACTCGACCTGCCCCCTTTCACGCTCATTGGCGCGACGACGCGCGCCGGCATGCTCACCAATCCACTGCGCGACCGCTTCGGCATCAACGCAAGACTTGAATTCTATACGCCCGAAGAGCTTGGCTACATCGTCACCCGTTCCGCGCGCCTGCTGAATGTGGAAATCGAAAATGACGGCGCCATAGAAGTCGCGCGCCGGGCACGCGGCACACCGCGCATCGCTAACCGTCTGCTGCGCCGTTGCCGCGACTATGCGGAAGTCAAAGCGAACGGATGTATTACGCGTAGCGTAGCGGATGCCGCGCTGATCATGCTCGATGTCGATCATCTGGGTCTCGACATCATGGACAGAAAACTGTTGAGTGCGATGCTGGAAAAATTCGCGGGCGGCCCGGTCGGACTCGACAACCTTGCCGCGGCTATCGGCGAAGCACCCGATACCATCGAGGACGTGCTCGAGCCCTACCTTATTCAACAAGGATATTTGCAACGGACGCCGCGTGGCCGCGTCGCCACGCCAGCGATGTGGCGACACTTCGGGTTGACTCCGCCACGGACTTCGCCGGACCAGGATTTGTTCGAAGGTTAGAGCTTCGTTCGAGATGACAGTAATGACGTAAGCACACCGAAAGCTTTGTCATGACACAACAAACGATCGTTTCCACCGACTGGTTGGCCGAGCATCTCGGCGCCAACGATATCGTCGTCGTAGATTGCCGCTTCGATCTTGCCGACACCGAGGCTGGTCGACGCGCATACGCGCTTGACCACATACCGAACGCGCAATACGTGCATCTGGACGACGATCTCGCAGGGAAAATGACTGGCAGCAACGGCCGCCACCCTCTGCCCGAAATCATTGACTTCAACAAAATTTTGCGGCGCTTGGGTGTGACGCCAGCCAAGACGATCGTCGCTTACGATAATTCATATGGCATATTCGCCGCGCGTCTTTGGTGGATGATGCGATGGGCTGGCCTCGGCAATTGCGCAGTGCTCGATGGCGGTTGGAACAAGTGGAACGCCGAGCGGCGCGCGACGACCAGCGAAGTCGCGACAGCAGGGATTTCGGAAATCAATTGTGTTGTCCGCAATGGCCTGCTAGTGAACGCAGAATATGTAATGCATAACCTGCGCAATACATCTGTCATGCAACTGGTCGACGCGCGCAGTACCGAGCGCTTTCGCGGCGAAAATGAAACACTCGATCCCGTTGGTGGCCATATTCCCGGCGCGCTCAATCGTTTCTATCAAAGCAACATTGATGCCGACGGTATTTTCAAATCTCCCGCCATCTTGCGTCAGGAGTTTGCAACGCTGTTGGGAAAGCACGAACCGGCGACGGTGGTGCATCAATGCGGTTCGGGCGTAACGGCTTGTCATAATTTGCTGGCAATGGAAATTGCGGGAATGCGTGGTGCTAAGCTGTACGCGGGGTCTTGGAGCGAGTGGTGTGCCGACCCACGCAGGCCGGTCGAGCTCTAGGGCTTTGTCATACGTCGACAATGCAGACGGTTGATATCGGGAAAGGATTCTAGATGGCGGACAATTCGAATCAACAGGCACGTCTTGCCGTTCTCGTCGACGCGGACAATGCGAGCCCGAACATCATCGAAGGATTGATCGCGGAAATTGCCAAGTACGGCGTGGCAAGCGTGAAGCGCATCTACGGCGATTGGACGACGCCAAATCTAAGCGGCTGGAAACCCTCGCTGCTGGATCATTCGATTTTGCCCGTGCAGCAGTTCCGTTACACCGTGGGCAAGAACGCGACCGACAGCGCGATGATTATCGACGCGATGGATCTGATGTATACGCGCCGCTTCGACGGTTTCTGTCTCGTGTCGAGCGACAGCGACTTTACGCGGCTGGCGGCGCGTATCCGCGAGGAAGGCCTGATGGTTTACGGCTTCGGCGAGCGCAAGACACCCAAACCGTTCGTATCCGCTTGTCATAAATTTGTTTTTACCGAATTGCTGCGCGAAACGCCCGCCGACGAAACTTCCGTCACGCGTCAAAACAAGACCAAGGCTTTGAATGGCGACAATCAGTTGATCAATCTGCTGCGCGGCGCTATCAATGCGCGTGCCGATGAAGACGGCTGGGCGCAGCTCAGCGGTATCGGCAGCGCCATTGCGCAGGCATCACCGGAGTTCGATCCGCGTAATCACGGCTTTGGCCGGCTCAGCGATCTGATGCGGGCCATCACATTGTTCGAAGTGTCGGAACGCACACAAAGCGATGGACACAGCAAGACGATTTATGTGCGTGACAAGCGCAAGAAGGAAAAAACTTAGGGAAGCAACTCGGCAAACGGTATTTCGCCTACATCCACGAACTCACCGTCTCCCACACCAGCTTGGCCAGCAAACTCACTGCCAGGATGAGAAACAGACGGCGAATCCAATGATTGCCGCCGCGCATGGCCAATTGCGATCCAACCAATGCGCCCAATATTCCGGCAATGCCCATCGGAATGGCATAACGATAGAAGACCATACCGGCGGGAAGCAGGAAGGCAAGCGCGGCCAAATTGGTGGCGAAATTGACTACTTTGGCGCAAGCGGTCGCGCGCAGAAAATCGAAATGAAAGCAGCGTACGAACAGGAAGAGCAAAAAGCTTCCGGTGCCGGGACCGATGAAGCCGTCATAAAATCCGATTGCCGCGCCAAGCACCAGCCCCTTGTAAAGATCGGCACGAGTGATTTCCTTATTGACCTCCTGCGTTCCGAATTGTGGCCGAAACCACGTATAAACCAGCATGACAGCAATGATTGCGATCACGATCGGCCGCATCAGACTTGCCGGTACTACGGACATGATGCTTACACCCGCTAGCGCACCGGCGAAGGCCGCCGCCGATGTAAATAACACCAGACGCCAAGGTAATTCGATGCGCATGGCATATTGGCGCATCGATGTGGCATGACCCAGGATGGATGCCAGTTTGTCGGTCCCCATCAATTGAGCGGGGAGCGCAGCGGTCAACGTTGCGTACAGGCCGGGTACCTGAATAAGCCCGCCACCGCCAACGGCTGCGTTGATTGCGCCGGTGACGAAGGCCAACGGCAACAGAATGAGAAGTTCAGTGGTCATTGTTCACAGCATGGCCGCCATGATGCGGCTAGAGAATCTTCGAAAGAGGGGAAGCGCGGATGTTACCGGAACTTGCCAGACACCGAGCTCGGGCCACATACTGTCACACATGACTTGTATCGTTATTTGCGTTTCCTGCTTATGCGCCATCATGCACCGACGCCGCCAGCCGCTGCGCTCTGCCGTGTGGCAACCTCACGGGCGAACTGGCCGACGATGCTGTTGATTGCCAGGACTCTCCCGCAAGGCCACGGCAAATTCGTGGCCTTTGTTTTTAGCGCAACTACTTTCGCTTTCGTTTAAGGAATGTCCGTCATGAACAACGCCCTTTCCGATGTTTCATCGCTGATGTGGATTACCGCCAGGCCAGAGCTACTTTTCACGCGCGGCGCCGGCAGCTGGCTGACTGATGACAATGGCAAGCGCTACCTCGACTTCGTGCAGGGCTGGGCTGTCAATTGCCTCGGCCATTGCCCACCGCAAGTTCAGCGTGCGCTGTCGGAGCAAGCCGCGCAGCTCATCAATCCCAGTCCGGCTTTTTACAACGCGCCATCGCTGAAGCTGGCGCGCATGTTGACGGATAACTCGTGCTTCGATCGCGTGTTCTTCGCCAACACCGGCGCGGAAGCCAACGAGGGGGCGATCAAACTCGCACGCAAGTGGGGACGCAAGAATAAAAATGGCGCCTTCGAAATCATCACGATGGAGAACAGTTTTCATGGCCGTACGTTGGCGACCATGTCCGCGTCCGGCAAGCCAGGTTGGGACACGCTCTATGCGCCGCAGGTCGCGGGATTTCCGAAGGCGCAACTCAATGATCTCGATTCTGTCGCTGCGCTAATCGGACCTAACACCGTCGCGGTCATGCTCGAACCCGTACAAGGCGAGGCGGGCGTGATTCCAGCGACCGCTGAATTCATGCGTGGTCTGCGCCAACTGACTCATGACAAGGGAATTCTGCTGATCGTCGATGAAGTGCAAACGGGCATGGGACGAACCGGAAAGCTATTCGGCTACCAGCACAGTGGCATAGAGCCGGACATCATGACATTGGGAAAAGGTATCGGCGGCGGCGTGCCTTTGTCCGCCATGCTGGCGAAGGAAACCATCTGCTGTTTCGAAGCGGGCGATCAAGGCGGCACTTACAACGGCAACCCGTTGATGACCGCAGTCGGCATCGCCGTGCTGGAAACCTTGCTGGCGGACGGCTTCATGAACGAAGTCGCCCAGCGCGGCGAATATTTGTCCGCGCAACTGCAAGCGTTATCGGACGAGTTGGATCTGGCAGGAAAGCGCGGAACGGGAATGCTATTGGCATTAATGCTGCGCAATGACAATGCGCCGGACATCGTCAACGCGGCGCGCGAGCTATCGCCAACGGGCTTGCTGCTGAACGCGCCACGCCCAAACTTGTTGCGCTTCATGCCGGCATTGAAC
>DASUGV010000080.1:0-3975 GCA_036273835.1 Rhodocyclaceae bacterium | reverse complement strand
CCTAGTACGACCATCCATCGGCAAACCGCGGCGCAGCAAGCCTTCGCGCAAGGTTTGTAAAGTTTTTTCCTGCAAGTCCGTTATCCCCTGAGCGGTGTTGAACGAATCAAAGTTAAGGGAACGTGCTTTATTGATCCTGGGTGCCGTTGGATTTTTGAGAGCACATGAACGCAATGTGCCAGTTTGCAAGGTGATACATGACGTTATCAAACAAGCCGATCGCGTATTTGGCACGAGAGACTTCCGGCGGAAGCACGGCGGAAATGTTCTTCGACAGTATTGTGGACGCGGCGGAAAAACAGAAGCAGAACATGGTCGTGTTTCGCGGCGGACAGCTCGGGAAAGATCCCGGCTCGGCCATCTATGATTTGATCAACAAGAACTATCAGGGCGTTGTGACCTGGGCGTCCTCCGACGGCGACAGCTTTACCAACAGTTACTACAAACGATACGGCTCCGTGCCCGTCGTCACGCTCACGCTGCAGATTCCACCTTATCCAGTCGTGGCGACCGATAGCTATTCAGGCATACGCCTGGTCATCGAGCATCTCATCAAGCATCACGGCAAGAGAAGGATCATCTTTATTCGCGGTCCGGACAGCCATGCATCCGCAAAGGAACGTTTTCAGGCTTATGTCGATGTCCTAAAAGAAAACAATCTACCGGTCGATGACCGGCTGATTTCGCCCTTCTGCACTTGGGACAAGAGCAAAGGTCCAGAGATGGTGCGGCTGTTTCTCGACGAGAAGAAGTTCGTGCCGGGACGGGATTTCGACGCAGTGATGTGCGTCAACGACAATATCGCCATCGGCGCCATCGAAGAACTCCAGAAACGAGGGGTCCGCATACCGGAAGACATTGCAGTCACCGGCTGTAACGATGTCTTCGAAGCGAGGGCGCTGACGCCACCCGTGACGACCGTATCGCTGCCCAGCGACCAGCAGATCGCCAAGGCATTCGAGATCGTCAATTTGGCTGCTTCTGGACGCGCGCCTTCCGAATTTACGAAACTACCGGCTCAACTCGTGATGGGCCAATCTTGCGGCTGCCGTTCGCACAGGGTGGAGGCGGCGATTTCGGGCTTGGTGCCGATGGGCCAGAAGTACGGTATCAAGGAGCGCGTCTGGAGCCAACTCGGTGTTTTCGGTTTCTTCAACAAGAAGAAAGCCATGCACGCCATGAAGGATGGCGTCGCCCAAAGTCTGAAGTCGACGGACGTCAAGGAAGACATGCTGCTTTCCATTGCGGAGCGGCTGATCACTGCTTTCTATAAGGAACTCGGCAGACGCAAGCATGCAGGTCTGTTCATGGCCACGCTGGCGGATGCGATCAAGATTTTCTCCGCGGAAAAAATTCAGATTGCGCTTTTGCAAAACTACATTTCCGCCTTGAGGCAATATGTTCTGCCCACGATCTGGCGCCGTTTCAAAATCATCAAGGCCGAAGATATCTGGGCGCAAAGCAGGGTGATGTTGAGCGAAGCAGCCGGACGCTTGCGCGACGCGGCGAACTTGAAGGCCGTTGCGCTCGAACGAGCCATCAGCCAGTTAGGCGCGAAGCTCGTTACCACGCACGAAATCGCTTCCATCCTGAAGATACTTCAACAGGATCTCCCCAAGCTCGGCATTCCATCCCTCTATCTCGCAATGTACGAGAACCAGCCGGGCTGGGACCGGAAATCCATACCGAGCCATTTGCAGGTGCTCACCGCTTTTAATTCCAATGGCATAATTAGATTCGACGGTAGTCAGGCGCGTCTCGAATCGCAAGACTTCATTCCAAAGATTCTTTCTCGCGCGTCGGACAGCCAATCGCTGATGGTCGTGCCATTGCACTTCAACGAAATCCAGATCGGCCTTGCCGTGTTCGAAGTCGGCCCGAGGGATGGCAGCATCTATGAAGCTATCAAAGTGCAGCTATCCAGTTCGCTCTACGGCGCGCTGCTGCGTCAGACATTGAAAGAAACGCTGTCGATCATGGAAAAGAAGGTGACCGAAGTCTCCGGCAATTCCGAACAGATCAATCTCAGCGTTCAAGGTGGTTCCTCCGCCATGGAAGGCGTTGCGAACAGCATTCACGAAATATCGCAGAACATCAAGGAAGTCATGCAAGTCATCAAGGACGCCGTCAGCCTGACGACGGCGGCAGGACACGACATCACGGTTCTGAATAACAAGGCGCTCGAAATCGGCAAGATTCTCGGCTTCATTACGGAAATCGCCGAGCAGACCAACATGCTTTCGCTGAACGCCGCTATCGAAGCTGCGCGAGCGGGCGAAGCGGGCAGGGGATTTGCAGTCGTGGCGCAAGAAGTGAAAACGCTCGCGCTCAATACAGTCACTTCGTCGACAAGCATCCGCTCCATGATCGGCAACGTGCAGGAAAATACCAAGCTGGTCTTCTCTTCCATGTCCAGCATCAACGAGATCATGAAAAAAGTTTCCGATCTGTCGGCGGGAATTTCCACCGCGATCTACGAACAGGAACACTCCACCAATGAGATATCCAGTGTCCTGATCGAAGCCGCGCGCGGCACAAGCCAGATTGCAGAAGTGCTGGCCGAGATCGATACGATCAGCAAGAACGCTGCGAAGATATAATCGGGGAGATGCTGCCGCGTCCGTCAGGCGCGACAGTGATTTCTTGCATCATGCAAGCGTCATGACGTGCACATCAGCATGCACCACGCTTCTCCTTGTTCACAAGCTTCCGAACAATTGATCCAGACGTGTTCGTGCCGCAGCGACGGCGGCGGAAATATCCTCCTGCGCTTCCGCTGCTGCCGCATGTACCTCTGCCACGGTGGCTTGCGGTTCCGCACTCAGTTTGGCGATATGGCTTGCAACAGCGGGAGCGCTTGCATTGATAGGTAACCGCTTGCTGAGTTCGAGCAACATCTTCTGCATATCGTTGAGCGGGATGTTTTTTGCATTGGCAAGCTCGCTCGGTGTGGCCGCGTAGGGATTGGCTTGCAGCGAATCCGGCCCTTGATTGTCCGGTGTGTCGAGTGCGAGAACCGCTTCCTGATCGGGCGCGTCGGCATCGCGGTTGGTGAGCGGGGCGCCTAGATTGAAGCGCTTGCGCAGGGTCGAGATGATCGATGTGTGATCGAAAGGAAAAGGCCCGCTAGGCCGCAACACCGTGCCAGGCTTTATGTAGGGCGAGACGATGATTGCGGGCACGCGCACACCATAACGGTCGAAATTGAAAGGCGCGGTGGCTTGCGTGCTCGGCGGTGTTGCCTTGGGCGGCGCAACATGGTCATAGCAACCGCCATGTTCATCGTAAGTGACGATCAGCAACGTCTGGTTCCAAGCGGGGCCACTGCGCAGACAATTGTAGACATCGGCGATGAGCTGCTCGCCGAGGGTCGCGTTGTGCGGCGGATGCTGATCGTTGGGCAAATGGGTATCGGTAAAGTAGCGCGGTTCGATGAAGGAATAGGACGGCAGCGTTCCTTCGCTGGCGTCGTGGCGGAATTCGTCGTAGAAGCGAAAACGATCGAGCTTGAGCCACAGGTCGCTCAGCGTCAATGTCTGTGGCATATCGTGAAAATAAATCTTCCAGCCGTTATCGGTTATCCCATCGTTCTTGAACCGGTTGAAAACCGTCGGCATCAGATATGGAAAATGTGGCGGTGAATTGTTCTCGTAGCCGTTGGCCGTGCCTGTGTGCGCGAAGAAACGGTTGGGCCAGGTTTGGCACGGTGCGGAGGCATGCCAGCGGTCTGAAACGGCAAACTGGATGGCCAGCGTCGTGAGCACGGGTACCTGGTCGGCGACAAAGTAGTGCATGACATCGACATTGTCTTGCGGCGCCTGACCGGTCGCGGCCTGATAATTTTTTGCGAAGCCCTGCATCGTGGCTGCAGGCGCGGGATCCGACACGTTCGGAACGCCGAAGAGCTGCATATTCATGTCAGTGAATGCCTCGCCGGGATCGGGTGACGGAATGCACATCGATTCCGGACTTGTC
>DASUGV010000079.1:0-11474 GCA_036273835.1 Rhodocyclaceae bacterium | reverse complement strand
CTTCGCCTCACATCACTCTTGCCCTAAGCATAAGGCATGAAATCGGTGCCACAGTGCCAGGTCAGATCTTTGCATTTTGCAATCACATGCTTCCCTAATTATTTTGCAGACTTAAGCGGATTGACCGTTGCAACTCCCAATGCCTTGGCGGCACGTAGCAATACCATGTCATAACTGACAAGCATCGCATCGTTCCGTTCCACTATCGCCAGATGCAAGGCGTCTCCCGCACGCAGCCCAAGTTGAAAATCCGCAAGCCAGCTTGCCGCCTGTAGGTAATCCTTTTGCTGGACCGGCAGGAGGATGCAGCTCTCTGTGATGAGCTGGCGGATGCTGTCGAGTACAGTGATGGCAAGTGTGGCGGAGATGTCGCCACGCCGCACGCGGATACCGCTTGCGCTAGCGCATTCGGTGAGCGCCCAAGCGCTCGTGGCAAGTGGCTCAATCTGCTTCCTGAGCCAAGCGCTGATGGGTTTGGAAGTAGGTTCGGCGTAGTGCGCGCTGAGAAAAACGGCCGTATCGAGGTAGTACATCAATAGCGCTCTTCGCGCACGTCGCGGACGATATCAACTGAATTGGTTTTCATCGCGGGCATGCTCTTGCGCAGGGTGTCGATGCGGGCCCAATCAGCGGGTTTGCGCTCGGTTTTCATGGGCGCCATCCTGACTACGGCTTCACCGCGACGGGTGATGACGACCTCCTCGCCCGCTTCGGCGCGCTTGAGAAGTTCCGAAAGGTGGGCTTTGGCTTCGGCAATACTGTAAGCGGACATGACATTTACCGGATGACCATCTGGATGGTCATATCATAGGCCCGCCGCCCAGTAATGAGCAAGCGCATTGTTGGAGTAGCCAAAACTAGAGCATGACCATCGTCTTCTCCTTCGGGTTGGGGAGATCATATTAGCAAGATGCCATGTTGCAAGACCTGACCCCGCTATCCTCCTCGTACCTGGCATATCAAATGCTGGAGCTGCTGGACCGATACGCGTACCCAGCCACGTAGGGCGGAACTCCTTGATGTTCCGCCAGCCGCCGAGAGGCGGCCTCATGCGTACTTCAATGGGATTGTGGGGTCACCGTTGTGAGTAACGGGGTCAGGCCTTGCATTGCAGCATTCTCGTCCTCCATCGAGGAAGGTCTAAAGCATGCGCATGGGCAAACATAGCGAGGCTCAAAATAATCCGACACTGGCCTCTTTAATTGCGTTTATATTTTTGGTACACCTTCAGCCGCCCCGCTTATACCCCACCTTAAATTTCGCCAGGCCGCATCCGGACTACGACTGCTATACATATGTCATTCAACTACGCAGTGCGGCGATAAATTCGTCTGAATCAAAGCCGTCTTTCATGTAATGCGTTTTGTCGCCCCGGCGCACCACCAGGAACGGCGTGCCGTTGGCACCGTAACTTTTGAACTCGTTCTCGCAATGGCTTTCATTACTCATGTTGCATTCTGTAAAAGCAAAACCGTTTTGATTCAGCCAGCCCTTGGCTTGCGCGCAGTACGGACATTCCGTCGTGGAATACATCACCACGTCCTCGGGTCTGACCGTGGCTGCCAGGGCGCTGATTTCGGCAGCAGATGCGTCGCTGTTGCCCGAGTACGATCCGGCTTTGCCGAAATGCTGCCAGCCTTGGTAAACAGCACCAACGAGTACGATCAGGATTAACAGTTTCCGCACGGCAAGCTCCATTCACTTAAACACAACATCAGAGACGTCGAACACAGGGCGCGCCACCTGGGTAAGGGCAACCATGACGAGACTCAGAATAATCCGACCCTGGCCCCTTTAATTCCGGAGCTACAACGCCCACAAGACCGCCAATAACCCCGCCCGCCACCGCGCCCCGCCATCCTCCAGCAATGTATCCAGCAGCAGCTCCCGAAACAACGCCAATGGCTGCCCCAACGACCCCAAAACGACCGCTCGGGTCTCTATAGCTAACCGGATTTCCATACACATACGCATATCTCAACAACCGTCAGTAGAGCACTCTGCGGGCATTCGTCTATGGCTTTGAGGTGCGCGCGTTACGCTTCCTAAACAGAGCACGCCAAATGCAGCCCCATGTAACGATTGCTACTACGATAAGGACAATAAGGTTTACAAAGGATCGTGGTTGGAAGTCGTGCACAAAGCGCATTACTAAAGCAATGATGCCGATAGAGCACAGTAGTAAAGCAAAGTGTTGTAGGTAAATTACTAAACGTCGTTTTTTAGACGGCTCTTCCTTTAAGCGATTAGAAGTAAATTTACTCAGAAATACTGCCGTCATAACAACGCCCAGTATGCCGCCTAAAACGATGTGGATAAAAATTCCTAGCATATAGCCCTCACTGACACCCGCATTGCGGCGCTGATTGAGAGGTAGGTAGAAATCCTCCCAAATTAGTCGGAATAGGTAAATTGCCCCAAATCTGTGCTGCACCACCCGCGAGTCCCCCAAATATTGATCCAAAGGCGACAGCACCGGCACCTGTGCCGCCAGCGCGAGCAATATTCAGCGCAGACCCATATCCTGCAGCCAGTCCCAATCCCCCAGAAGCCCCACCGAGCAGTGCTTGTACTCCAGCTTGGCGCCAGTCAATGCATTTCAATGATGTTCCCCCTGCCCACTGGCTTGCGGCATTGCCCACGCCACCCGCCAGTGCACCTCCGGCCATACCAGCCAGAATCCCCCACTGAGATGGTATAGCTCCTGCTGCTGCACCTGTGAGGCCACCCGTTAGCGCGCCAACGGTGATGTTCCATGCATTTTGGCTAGTCCATCCGCCACCCGCATTTGCGGCTTGTACTGCTCCACTAACGGCACCAATTGCTGCCCCAATACCTGCACCAACACACCACGGGCACCGCCCTGTTGGGTCGGAATAATTGAGAGGGCTATTGTTCGTGTATGCATATGTGTTTACGCCTCCAGCAAGTCCAATCGGATCAGAGGAGACATACCGTCCAGTTTGCGGATCGTAATAACGATGCCAGTTGTAGTGCAGTCCTGTTTCATCATCCCAGTACTGCCCCGGCAATCTCAAGTTTGAGGTGATGGTTGGATTGGCTGTTGTTGCAGCTGGCGTGGTGATGGTCGCTTGTCCAAAGGCGTTATAGCTGGCCGCCCACACAATATTACCGGCCTTGTCGGTGGCTTGAATCGGTGTGTCGAGCTGATCGCGTTGGTAATATGCGACCACGTCCTGGCCGTTTGAGTTCTTTGTCTTGACGAAGAGCGTGCCCGTGATGAAGTTTGCGTCCGGCTGTGGACCATATTGCGTGGTGATCTGTGGCGCAGCCGTTGCGCTTACGCTGTTATCTGCTGCGTTGAGCATGATGTCTTGGGTGGCTTCCGCAATCAGTCCTTCATCGCTGTAGAGATAGAGCGTGCGCTTCGGTGTTGCGAGTGCATTATCCTGCCCATCCCGGTACTGCTCTTTCCATAGTCTGCGATCCATCGGATCGTAGCCATAGCGGGCGATCAGGTTGTTGCTGCCATCTTTGACTTCAACCAGCCGGTTTTGGCTGTCATAGCCGTAGCGGGTGACTTTGTTGCCGGGCTCGGTCTTCGTGGTGAGATTGCCGGCTTGGTCGTACTCGTAAGCGGTGGCGGTGGCGCCGGTGCCGCGTTGTGTGAGCCGGTTGTTGGCGTCATAGGTCCATGCTCCGCTCACTGGGGTATGAGCGATACGGTTACCCACCGCGTCGAGGGTGAAGTTTTCGGTGTCGGTGCCGAACAGGCCACCTGTGTCCGTTTGCGCTTGCGTCAGGCGTATCTCATCGTCATAGCCGAAACTGCTGTTCTTGGTGCTGCTCGTACCACCGGCTGTGTCGGTGCGGTTATTCGTTTGGAGTTCCTGCACTTTGCCGTAGGTGTTCTGAACATTGAGCGTGACTTGCTGGCCGGGAGTTTTTGCTTTCAGGCTCTCCAGGTTCAGTAACCCGTCGTAACTCTTTTCTTGTACCGATCCGCCGGGAAAAGTAACTTGGGTAGGAGCGATCCATGGGCGCGCCCGTTTTTAAGTCATTAGTTAAGAAAGCACGGAGTCAGGTCTTGCATTACATCATTCTCATCCGCCTTTGATGAAGGCCCCGATTTGGGTCTCTCCGCCTTAAAAAATTCCAATGTCATTTTGTGAACGGTGTGCTCCTTTCCCCGCTTTCTTTGCTACTTGATACTGGCCAGCACCGCGTTCAGCGTCGCGCTCGGACGCATCGCAGCCGAACACTTCTCGGGCGAGGGATGGTAGTAACCACCGATGTCGACCGGCTTGCCCTGTGCGCCGATCAGTTCCTTCGCGATCTTCGCTTCGTCAGCAGTCAGCTTCTCGGCAACCGGCTTGAACGCGGCTTGCAGGCCCGCGTCCTTGCTTTGTGCGGCGAGCGCTTGCGCCCAATACAGGGCCAGGTAGAAATGGCTGCCGCGGTTGTCGGTCTGGCCGACCTTACGAGCGGGTGACTTGTCGTTCTCGAGGAACTTGGCGTTTGCGGCGTCGAGCGTTTCGGCGAGTACGGCAGCCCTCTTATTGCCGGTCTTCGCTGCGAGCTCTTCGATCGACACTTGCAACGCAAGGAATTCGCCGAGCGAATCCCAGCGCAGGTAATTCTCTTCGAGGAACTGCTGCACGTGCTTCGGCGCCGAGCCACCCGCGCCGGTTTCGTACAGGCCACCACCTTCGAGCAGCGGGACGATGGACAGCATCTTCGCGCTGGTGCCGAGTTCGAGAATCGGGAACAGGTCGGTGTTGTAGTCGCGCAGCACGTTGCCGGTGACAGAGATGGTGTCCTGGCCGGCGCGGATGCGCTTGATCGAGAGCTTGCAGGCTTCGACCGGCGACAAGATCGGCGTTTCGAGACCTGCAGTGTCGTGGTCTTTCAAATAGGTCGTGACCTTGGCGATGAGGTTGCGGTCGTAGGCGCGCTTGTCGTCGAGCCAGAACACGGCGGGCGTGTGTGTTGCGCGTGCGCGGCCGACGGCGAGTTTGACCCAGTCGCGAATCGCGATGTCCTTGGTCTGGCACATGCGCCAGATGTCGCCCTTCTTCACGGCGTGCTCGGTAAGTACCTTGCCGGCAGCGTCGACGACCTTCATGACGCCGTCATTCTGCACTTCGAAGGTCTTGTCGTGCGAGCCGTATTCTTCGGCAGCCTGCGCCATGAGGCCGACGTTGGGCACGGTGCCCATGGTCTTCACGTCGTAAGCGCCGTTGGCCTTGCAGTCTTCGATGACGGCTTGATACACGCCGGCGTAGCAGCGATCGGGAATGACGAACTTGGTGTCCTGCAGCTTGCCTTCAGCATTCCACATGCAACCCGAGTTGCGGATGGCAGCGGGCATCGAAGCGTCGACGATCACGTCGCTCGGCACGTGCAGATTGGTAATGCCCTTGTCGGAATCGACCATCGCCACGGCGACAGCCTTCTCGGCGGCGCGCAAGTCGGCTTCGATGGCAGCCTTCTCGGCTGCTGGCAGAGAGACGATCTTGGCGTAGACATCGCCGATGCCGTTACGTACGTTCACGCCGATCTTGGCGAAAGTGTCGGCATACTTGGCGAACACATCCCTGTAGAAGGCGTTGACGGCGTAGCCGAAAAGAATGGGGTCGGAGACCTTCATCATCGTGGCTTTGAGATGCAGCGAGAACAGCACGCCTTGCGCCTTGGCATCGGTGACCTGCGCAGCGTAGAAGGCTTGCAGCACGCCGGCATCCATGAAAGTGGAGCTGATGACTTCGCCATCCTGCACTTTCACCTCTTTCATGACTTTGGCATTGCCGGCCTTGTCGGTGAATTCAATCTTCAACGTGCCAGCTTTGGCGACGACGGCGGATTGTTCGTTGCCGTAGAAATCGCCGCTGCTCATGTGCGCAACGTGCGATTTCGAATCGCTCTTCCACGCACCCATCGAGTGCGGATGAGCCTTGGCATATTGCTTGACGGCGTTGGCGACACGGCGATCCGAGTTGCCTTCGCGCAGCACGGGGTTCACCGCGCTGCCTAGTATTTTGGCATAACGCGCCTTGATCTTTTGTTCGTCATCGTTCGCGGGTGCTTCGGGATAATCCGGTATGGCGTAGCCTTGCGATTGCAGTTCCTTGATCGCAGCCTTGAGCTGGGGCACCGACGCGCTGACGTTGGGCAGCTTGATTATGTTAGCTTGAGGCGTCTTGGCCAGTTCGCCGAGTTCAGCGAGCGCGTCGGAGACCTTCTGCTCGGGCTTCAGAAAATCGGCGAAGTTGGACAGGATGCGGGCAGCGACCGAGATATCGCGCGTCTCAACCTTGATTCCGGCCGGTCTAGTGAAGGCCTGAACGATGGGCAGGAATGAATACGTCGCCAGCGCCGGGGCTTCGTCGGTCAGGGTATAGATAATCTTTTCGCTCATGGATTTCTTTCTGAATGGTGCCCAGGAAGGGACTCGAACCCCCACGTATTGCTACGCCAGAACCTAAATCTGGTGCGTCTACCAATTTCGCCACCTGGGCAAGGCGCGCTTATTATAGCCGACTCCATCAGGCGAATCGTCAAGCTCAACCATGCGCGCTCAGTCGAACTCTTCACGCAGCGTTTTCATACCTGTACTCTACGCGTTGCTCACCGTAATGCTGGGCGCTGCGATGATTGCACTATGGATCAAGCTCAGCCATCCCTCCTCTTGGATGATCGCGGCGTTGTTGCCGATTATGACAATTGGCTTTCTGCGCCCCTGCCTGTGGCTGGTTATCCTCCTCGCGCTGCTGCCTGTCATCGACCGCACGCCAATTACGGGTAACGGCTATGTGACGGAGAGCGACGCATTGCTGGGCGGCCTGATGATTGTTCTCGCGCTGCGGATGCTGTTGCACTTTCAGCCACGCTTGCGGACATGGCTCGATGGCAGCGAGGTCGCGGCGCCGGAATCCGCATTCATGTATTTACGCTGGCGTGTCGGTCCGCTGCTGGCGATATTTCTGCTGGCCCTCAGTTATGTCATTGCGCTTTGGCGAGGACTCATGCCGATACCCGCATTGGACGCCAATGCCACGGTGCTGTTCGGCAGCAACATGGAAGCGCTGCGTATCGCGCGCGGTCCGTTGCTCGCTTTGTGGTGTCTGCCTCTGCTCAATCGCACCAATCGAGGCATCAGCGGTTTTGCGCCGGGGGCGATCTTTGCGCTATTGGGCATCGGTATGGCGGTACTGAGCGAGCGCTTGTCTTTCACGGACTTGACCGACTTCACTAGCGATTACCGCACGACCGGTCCATTTTGGGAAATGCATGTCGGTGGCGCGGCGCTGGACGGCGCGCTGCTCCTCACCTTGCCATTTGCCTTGTGGTTCAGTTTGCGCGGTAAAGGGGCCATGAAAGCGATTGCAGCCCTGACGAGCCTGCTCGGTATCTATGCGGTGCTGGTCGGATTCACACGCAGCACGTATCTCGCTGTCATGTTGGAACTCGTAGCGCTGGGGCTCTGCGCGCTTCGGCGTAAAAACCCGCAGCAGCCGGGCATGCAGTCGAACAGCTTTCCGATGATGATCTTTTTCGCCGCGGCAATCGTCGGGATGATGTGGGCATTCCCTACGTCGGGCTACCGAGGCATGCTTGCTTTGCTCGGATTCATCGCGTGTGCATGGGTGGCCGGTGGCAGCGAAGGTCTTGCCAAGCCTTGGTCGATCAACGTGCTAGGACTGGCTGTCGCGGCGTCGCTATGCGTTTTGGGTATAGCAGCGGAACACATTTCGAATAAAGCCATTTACATGGAATCCGCCACCGCAACGGGATTGTTTTTCATCGCGCTATGGTATGACAAAGGTATTATCAGCAAAGCCGTCGTTCAGCTTATTGCCATGACCGCGCTGGCGTGGTGCGGCATCACCGCCGTGCGGCTGGCAAACCATTGGGGCGGCGCAAATGCAAGGATGCCGATGCTCATTGCGATACTGATGTTGAGCGCTTTGGTGCTTGCTTCCCAACGGAGAAAGCGCACGCTGTGGCAAGCTACCGGCAGAAACTCCGTTCCACTCGCAATCGCAATCGCGTGTGCGGCGATGATTGTCGCGGTGTTCAGCAATTACTATATCGGTCAGCGCTTCGCCACAGTCGCGGTGGATATGAAAGACCGGGAATCGCATTGGCGGGATAGCTTCAGTCTGATCCAAACGACCGAAGAAGCTTTGCTCGGCCTAGGGGCGGGACAGTTTCCGATCGCTTTTCATTGGAGCGCGGCCAACTCCGAATTGCCCGGCGACTTTCACATCTTTACGGAAAACGGTACGCGTTTTCTTGCGTTGGGCGGGCCGCGGCATCTGCTCGGCTTCGGCGAAATTTTTCGCGTCTCGCAACGGCTCAAGAACGATCCGCTGATACTGCCGGCCGGGGGTCGTCTCAAAGCGCGTGCCAAGCGCCCAACGACACTTCATCTCGAGATATGCCGTAAGCATTTGATCTACGCCAACGACTGCACCATCACCGAATTGGGCGTGCCGGGGGACGATCGCTGGCACGACCTGGATTGGAAATTTCCCAAAGCACCGCTCCTCGCCGGCCCTTGGTACGCCAATCGACCACTCGTCTTTTCCATTGGCGCTGCCGGCCAAGCGATCCGCATAGATGCCACCGACATACAGCTTACCGATGCGGGTGGCTGGCCGCAGTTGGACAATGGCGATTTTGCGCGGGGCGTGTGGCGATGGTTTCCATCCAGCGACCGGGATCATTTGCCATGGCATGCCAAGAACATGTTCTTGCATTTGCTCATCGAGAACGGTGCACTGGGACTGCTGGCTGTGCTGATTGCACTGAGCGGGTCTATCGTGCGGCTGGCGACGGGTTTCGCTGCACGCCATCCTTTGGCTCCGCCCCTGCTCGCATCGTTAGTCGGATTCACGGTGGCGGGCATGTTCGATAGCGTCGTCGATGCGCCGCGTGTCGGATTCATGTTCTTTCTGTGGCTAGGCATCGCGCTGGGTGTGGGAACATCGTCCAAGCATCGCGCCAGCGGACACACCGGCAGCGCAACCAAGTCTCAATAACACCTTATACTGCGACGCCTACACTGCCGCCTCGCCGCCTGCGACATTGCATCTCATGCCCGTCGAGCACTACGAAAACTTTCCTGTTGCGTCCTTGCTCTTGCCTCGTCATCTGCGCGAGCCGATCGAAGCCATCTATGCTTTTGCACGCACTGCCGATGACATTGCCGACGAAGGCGATGCATTACCCGTACATCGTTTGGCCGCCCTAAACGATTACTACCGCGAACTGAACATCATTGAACAAGGCGGCGAGCCGCTTGAAGCAATGTTTATCCGCCTCGCTCGCAATGTACGCAAGTACCGGCTGCCCACAAACTTGCTGCGTGATCTGCTCGATGCGTTCTCGCAGGACGTCGTGAAAACGCGCTATGCGAATTTCGACGAAGTGGTCGATTATTGCTGTCGCTCCGCTAATCCAATCGGCCGTTTATTGCTGCATCTTTACGATCGCGCAACGGCGGAAAATCTTGCCCGCTCGGATGACATTTGCACGAGTTTGCAAATCATCAATTTCTGGCAAGACGTGGCGATCGATTGGCAGAAAGGCCGCGTCTATCTTCCGCAAGACGATCTGGCGCAATTCGGCGTGAGCGAAGCGCAGATCGACAATGGCTATGTCGATGAAAACTGGCGCGCGCTGATGCGTTTTCAAATCGCCCGGGCGCGACGGATGATGTTGCGCGGTGCGCCGCTCGCCACCGCATTGCCCGGTCGCATGGGATGGGAGTTGCGCTTCGTAGTGCAAGGCGGACTGCGCATTCTGGAAAGGATAGAAGCCGTTGACTACGACGTATTCAGACACCGGCCCACCCTCGGCAAGCTCGAGTGGGCACGCTTGGCGATCCGTACGTTGTTTATATAAATTGCATTAACCAGAATTCAACCGCCAAGAAATCGCGAACAATGAATCCCCACGATTACTGCCAACAGAAAGCCGCCGCCAGCGGTTCCAGCTTTTATTACAGCTTCCGCTTTCTGCCGCCGGAACGACGGCGCGCCATCATGGCGCTGTATGCCTTCTGCCGCGAAGTGGACGATGTCGTGGATGAAACCAGCGACTTGCAGATCGCGCAAACAAAACTCGATTGGTGGCGCAAAGAAACAGTCGCTATTTATTCCGGCGCACCGACTCATCCGGTGTGTCTCGCACTCAAAGAAGTGACTCAGAATTTCAATCTGCCGCAAGAGCAGCTATTGGAAATCATCGACGGTATGCAAATGGATTTACAGCAGAACCGCTATCTCGATTTCAAGGGATTGCAACTCTATTGCTATCGCGTCGCCAGCGTAGTGGGGCTCCTGGCCGCCGAGATATTCGGCTACCAGGATAGGCAAACGCTTAAATATGCACACGACCTCGGGCTGGCATTCCAACTCACCAACATCGTTCGCGATGTCGGCGAAGACGCACGACGCGGACGCATTTATTTACCGGTCGACGAGTTGCAGCGCTTCAACGTACCCGCCAAAGATATTCTGGAAGCACGCTACAGCGACAACTTCCGGCAGCTGATGGAATTTCAGATCGAACGCGCCGAGCGCTATTACGATCAGGCCCTGGCGCAGCTTCCCGCCATCGATCGCAAGAGCCAGCGTCCGGGGCTGATCATGGCCGCGATCTATCGCACCTTGCTGAAAGAAATCAAAGTGGACGGCTGCAAAGTACTGACATACCGCACTGCACTGACGCCGTTGCGCAAACTGTGGATCGCAGCCATCACATGGTTGAAGAACTGATCGCATGAACACCCGTCCCGCCACGAAGGTTGCCATCATCGGCGCAGGTTATGCGGGCCTAACCGCCGCCGTGGAGCTTGCACGAGCGGGTATCGACGTCGTCGTGTTCGAATCCTCCCGTACGCTCGGCGGGCGTGCACGCGTCGTGGAAAAAGACGGCCATCGTCTGGACAACGGCCAACACATCTTGATCGGCGCCTATTCCGAAACGCTACGCATGTTGCGCTCGCTCGGCGTGCCGCCGAAGCAGCTCTATACGCGGCCATTCTTTCTGCATGTGCCAGGCCGCCTTACCTTGAGTGCGGCGCAATTGCCCGCGCCGCTCAATCTTGCCATTGGCATATGGCGCGCGGAAGGCCTCACGTGGACGGATCGCTTCGCAGCGTTGCGTCTGATGCGCTATCTGAAAAAATGCAAATACAGCTTCGCACAAGACCATACCGTCTCGGAGCTACTCGCCACGACGCGGCAAACTGCTGCGCTTCGCGAACTGATATGGGAGCCTTTGTGCGTGGCAGCGCTGAACACGCGCGCAAGCGAAGCGTCCGCACAAGTATTCGCCACCGTATTGCGCGATTCATTGGCAAGCAGCGCATCGGCCAGCGAAATGCTGATCCCTCGCGTCGACCTCTCGGAACTGCTGCCTGTGCCCGCCACGCGATGCCTCAACAAGATGGGCTATCCGGTCCGCACCGCCACGGCCATCAAGCGCATCGTGCGATATGACGA
>DASUGV010000078.1:0-3803 GCA_036273835.1 Rhodocyclaceae bacterium | reverse complement strand
CATATCACTAGCTTCGATACCTCAGGCAACGCGATTTCATCTGTCACATGGAGCGCACGCGATCAGATTACCGCTCAAAATTGGGACACGGGGCGCAGTATTGTAACTTTCGCTAACGGTGCCGCAGCTCCATTTCGCTATAACAAACTCACAACCACTGAACAAGCTACGTTAGGAAGTACCGCGGCAGACCAACAGAATGTACTGAACTACTTACGCGGCGACAAATCGAACGAAGGCTCAAAGTATCGCACACGCAAATATTTACTTGGAGATATCGTTGCCTCGCAGCCAGCGATTGTGGGGAGCCCGGCCGCGGAATACATTGATGACTTCAATCCTGGCTACAGCGCATTCAAGACCGCCAAAGCTAGCCGTAATACGATGGTATACGTGGGCGCCAATGATGGAATGATGCATGCTCTCGACGACACAACGGGTAAAGAAGTTTGGGCTTACGTGCCGTCTTACCTATTTGAAGGCAGCTATATCGAAGCCGCAGGGGTCGATGAAATTGATGGTCTCGCCGAGTTGTCACAGACTTTCTATAACCATCGTTACTACGTAAACTCGACAACGAATTTTCGCGACGTAGATTTCGCACGTACGGCAAATGCATCTGGAGCACTTCCTACCGTACTTCCTACCGTTTCCGATTGGCATACTCTTTTGGTCGGCGGTTTGGGTAAGGGCGGAAAAATTTATTATGGTCTGGATATAACTACGCCAGTATCTATGGGCGACTCTGAAACGACTATTGTCAGCAACAATAAGGTTTTGTGGGAATTCACCGATCCCGATCTGGGATACACCTATGGTCAACCACTGATTGTTAAGACAGTACGTTGGGGTTGGGTTGTAGTGTTCTCTAGTGGTTACAACAACACGGATGGCAAAGGCTACATTTTTGTAGTGAATCCTCAAACTGGGAAGCTGTTAGCCAAAGCCAGCACTACCTTAGGTGACACAACCAACCAATCTGGCATGACCGAACTCACTGCGTTCGTAAAAGTACGAGCAGATTTCACTGTCAAAGAAATTTATGGCGGTGATCTCCTGGGCAACGTATGGCGCTTTTCTTTGGCCGATGATGGCACGATTACCGTGGTCAATCTTGCGAATCTTAAAAATGGCACCAATATCCAACCGGTCACCGCTGCACCGTGGGTGGATATCGCCAAGGATGGTAAACGCTATCTCATGGTAGGCACTGGACGCGCTTTGGATATTAGCGATGTATATCCGACACCAAACGATGCGAGTCAAGTCAGCAATCAAACTCAAACTGTTTATGCTATTCGCGACGGTAACATCGATCAGCCATTTTTCAACAGCACGTTACCATCCGGCGTATCGTTCCCTATCACACGGAGCAATATGGTTACGGTTGCAGATTTAACAGTGGGCGCGCCATTTAGTTCAAATGCGAACAATGTGGGCTGGTATTTCGATTTACCAAATGGAACTGTCGGAAACGGCAAGGAACGTGTCATACAAAACTTCGCCTTCAGCGACGGTATTATTGCTTGGCTGGGCCAAACGCCTAACGGTGCTAATGCCTGTGTAGCGGACTGGACATCGCATACCTATGCAGTCAATATGAGTACAGGGGTATCCATACTTAGGGATAGTAGTGGGGCCATGATTTCTTCCTTGGCCGACACGGGTGTGTCAAGAGGTTTGGCTTTCATTAGAATAGCAGGTGGCCTAGCTCTAGCTGGTACCGACTCAGGTGGAGGATTTACGTTACAACAAGGAACTTTACCCTCAGGCTCTACCCCGACCATGGTTAACTGGCGAACCATAGGTGAATAACGCAACACTTGAACGAATAACTTTCACGGACTAAAATCCGCGCTCTTCGCTGCTGTAGCTCAGTCGGTAGAGCAACGCACTCGTAACGCGTAGGTCACCAGTTCGATTCCGGTCAGCAGCACCAAAACAAAAAGGGAGCCAGTCTTCGGACTGGCTCCCTTTTTCATTTACTCGTATGCCATATGAGATCGCGCTCAGATTTTCTATTGTCGCATTTCACTAATATTCTCCAGTTGGAATCCCGGCGCCGAAGCGCGGAACGGATTGATGTCCAGGCCGCCACGTCGCGTATAGCGCGCCCACACGGCCAAACGTTCGGGCTTACAGTGTTGCGAGATATCCATGAAGATACGTTCGACGCATTGTTCATGGAATTCGTTATGCTCACGGAATGAAATGATGTAGCGCAGCAATGCCGCTCGATCAATGGCTGGACCGCTGTAGCGTACGATCAGCGTACCCCAATCGGGCTGGCCCGTGACAAGGCAGTTGGATTTCAACAGGTGCGTGTAGAGGGTTTCGTCTTCTGCTTTCTTTCCATTGTCTACGCGCAACAAATTGGCGTTCGGCGTGTAGGAATCGACTTCGACATCCAACGCGTCGATACATATTCCAGAAGGTATGCCGAATACACGCTGCGTTCTCGCATCATCTAGCAAGCGAAGTTTTACAAGTACCGACGCACTTACAACAGCCGAAAGATCGCGTGCGATGGTAGCCGCTACGTCATTGATATCTTCACAGCGTGTCTGGTTGAACGAATTGAGATAGAGCTTGAGCGATTTGGATTCGATGAGGTACGGAGATGTCACAGGTACCCGAAATTCGCCCAGCGCGACGATCGGCTTGCCCTTCGGATTAAGCCAAGATAACTCGTAGGCATTCCATAAGTCTTCACCCACAAAAGGCAGGATGTCGGAAGCGATGCCAATTGGGCGCCTGTTGTCACTACGCACAATCGGGAATAACAGCTCGGGCGCATACTGGCTGCGGTAAGAAGTGGGCTTACCAAGCGGCGAGGCGCCAGCATCCAGCGAAGTATGTTTGGAATTCATGGAGAAGATTCTATCGCTTGCGCAGCCAAATAGAATCTGACTCTGCCTGAATCTGAACGGGCTCACTCGCTTAAAGTCGAATCCGCAGCGACTTCAGGCCAACCAACCATTTGCAGCAGCGCCGATCTAATGCAATGGCACTAGATTCTCCAGCGCAGTTGGATCGCCATGGTGATGGGATCTTTGGTTACGCGGGGAATGAGGATCAGCGATGCCTCGACATGCTGATATTGAAAAATCGCTTCGGGAATCAGAAGCAAATGCGGGCCGTGCAAATAACCCGTGACGACGCCGGCGACGCCACCGAGATTTACGGAAGCCGTATCTCCGCCGAACAATTTGTATTGCCATTCCCGTCCTGCATAGAACGAATGCCGACGAATGCTATTGTAATAAGTCCCCAACGTCCAACCGTCCTGGAATCTGTAGCCGATGCCTGGATTGTGCGGATTGAGATCCGTGCGGTGGTCTCCATGCTTGGATTCGAATCCAGACAAAAGTGCTGCGGGTAGTTCGCCTTCGGCATATGCGTTTCCAACGAATATGACAGCAAACATCGCGAAGCAAAAAAGGTAATTCATCGCACAAGCTCCGTATTCAGACCAATAATGGTCTGGGTCCGGCGAGCATCGGCAGATAATAGGAAACGATGTCCTTAAATGCTACCGTTGCATGGCCCAAGTTGCTGCAACGGCATAAATGCTGAAAACTTTTGGAGCGTAAACCTCTATCAAGAAAGTTGGCGGATAGCCGTAACCACGTACATTTATTGAGTGAAATCGGAAATGTTTTTCGTTACCGATTCGGCATCGCTTGTACATGCTGTAGCAGCGGACCGAGCACCTCCGCGCCGAGTTGCTTGCTGCGCGTGCCATTCCAGCCGGTATGCAAATCCGGCGCATCGGCATTGTCCTTGAACGGCATTTCGAGCGT
>DASUGV010000077.1:0-2307 GCA_036273835.1 Rhodocyclaceae bacterium | reverse complement strand
ATGTGCCAGCGGCCTTGGTCGCCTTGCAGGAGGCCGATAGCAGGCTGGCGCAGCTCGATCGTCCTAAGCTGCTTCCGCTGCGCAAGCAAATCACCCGCGACATCGAACGACTCCGCGCATTGCCGCTGGCAGATGTCACCAGCATGAATGTGCAACTCGATGGAATGCTGGGCCAAATCGACGGATTGCCCATGGGCTTCGAGCATTTGCCTGCGAAGCCTGTTGTTGCCAGCGTCGCAGGCTCGGCCAAGTCGCAACGTAAGGCTGGTCGCAGCAGTCAGCGCAATGAGAGCGCAAGTCTGCCGGTAGCGGCTAGCGCACCGCAAGAGAATGACGACACAGGTTTTGGTAGCGGCGTGCTCACGCTCATGAATGACTTGTGGAGCGATTTCAGTCAGCTCATTCGTATCGAGCGTTTGGATCGCCCAGACCCGGCATTGCTGTCGCCGCAGAGCGCTGCCTATCTGCGCGAAAATCTGCGTTTGAGATTACTCTCTGCGCGACTCGCGCTCTTACAGCGTGACGGCAAAGTACTCAACGAAGATGTCAGTCAGGCGCGCATCTGGTTGGAGCGCTATTTCGATGTCACTGCGCCGGCGGTGGCCAGCATGTTGACCGATTTAAAACAGATCGAAGGTGCGAAATTGAATGTCGAACTGCCTTCTCTGAATGAGACCGAAGCTGTCCTGCGCAATCTCAGGCTCGACGCGCGCTAGGAAAGACGATGCGTACACTCCTGTGGTTACTAGGCCTGTTCGCCGTAGCGGTCGGTGTGGTGATCTTTGCCCGCGACAACAGCGCGTACGCGCTTTTCGTCTGGCCGCCGTACCGTATTCAGATATCCATGAATCTGCTGATCCTGCTTATGCTTGCGGCATTTGTCGCGGTGTATGCCTTGTTTCGCTTGGTATCGAACACCTTGGCTTTGCCGGCGAGAGTGGCCGCCTTCCGTGCGCGTCAGCTACGCGAGCGGGCCGTTCGTGCGTTGCACGACGCCGAGCGTTTGTTTTTGGAAGGTCGCTTCGGGCAGGCTTATCGTCACGCCGAAGCGGCTTTTGAAGCAGGCGAGGCGCGGGGACTGTCCGCCTTGGTGGCAGCCAAAGCGGCGCATGCCATGCGCGAGCCCGAACGCAGGCAGCAGTGGTTGGACCGAGCGATGGAAAGCGATGGCGATACGCGCGTCGCGCGCATGATGATCGAAACAGAATTCGCCATTGCCGATCGCCGCTTCGACGATGCCGCAAGCACGATCGAACAACTGCGTGCCAGCGGACAAAGACATATCGCCGCATTGCGTCTTGCACTGCAAACGGAGCAAGCGCGTGGCCGCTGGGACGAGGTGGCGCGTATCGCACGGCAACTATGCAAACATCATGCATTGACCGGCGACCAAGCTGCTCCACTGCTGCGACGCGCGCTGCTCGAGCAGATTCGCGAAGCCGAAGGCGATCTGCTTGCGCTGCAACGCATCTGGACGGCAATTCCCGAAGAGGAGCGCTTGGATGTGGGCTTCCTGACACGCGCCGTGCCTTATCTGATCGGCGTTGGTGATGAACGTCTTGCTGTCGCTGCGATTGAAGCTGCGTTGGATCGCGATTGGGAATCCGAACTTGCCGTGCTGTACGGCCGCGTCAAATCTACGGAGTTGCGCGATCAACTTGCCACCGCCGAGCGTTGGCTCAAATCGCACCCGGATGACGCGGGGCTGTTGCTCACGTTGGGGCGGCTATGCTTGCGCGGTCAACTATGGGGTAAGGCGCAGAGCTATTTTGAAGCAGCCTTGTTTATCGCGCCATCACGCGCGGCTCATCTTGAACTGGCCAAGCTGGCCGAGTCACTGGATCGCCGCAATGAGGCTCAGAAACATTTCCGCGCGGCCGCAGAGCTAGGCGCGTGAGCCGGGCTCACAAGTTTTACGGATAGATTTATGCCGAATGCCTAAAGTGAAATTTTCGATTCCATTGCTTTAGGCCGACCGCTAGATTTACCGATGATCAGACGAGGTTCAAGCATGATGTCCTCGACAGAATCTTTCTGCAAAATCGCCGCTAGCAATCTACGCATGGCGATTTCGCCTTGTTCTTCGCAACGCATATCCAACGTGGTCAACGAGGGTTGTATGTAGCGTGCTACCGGAATGTTGTCACATCCTGTGATGGCGACATCTTCGGGTACGCGCAAACCAAAAGACTGCGCGGCGTTTATCAAACCTATTGCAAGCAAATCGTTTCTGCATACAACCGCATCGGGGCGTGTCCCCTGGAGCAATATCGTCGATGCAAGCTCTACGCCGCCATCCAGCGTCGG
>DASUGV010000076.1:0-9908 GCA_036273835.1 Rhodocyclaceae bacterium | reverse complement strand
CTTCAATTGGGGCGCATGGTTCCTCGCAAGGGAATTGACGATGTCATACGCGCGCTGCCGCTGCTGAAGCGGCGATTCAAAGTCGATGCAAAGCTCTACATCGTCGGTGGCAATACCGACGTGGCAAATTCGGTGGCAACGCCCGAGATCGGTCGCCTAGGCGCGTTGGCCGACAGCCTGGGGGTGCGCAATCAGGTTGTTTTCGCGGGCCGGCGCAATCGGAATGCGTTGGCTGCCTTTTACAACGCGGCGGATGTGTTCGTGACGACACCATGGTACGAACCGTTCGGCATCACACCGCTGGAAGCGATGGCCTGCGCCACGCCGGTAGTCGGCACAAATGTTGGCGGCATAAAGTACACCGTCGTGAATGGCAAGACAGGTTATCTCGTGCCACCCCATGATTTGCATACGCTGGCGCAGCGTCTGTCTTTGCTTGCGGCGGATCCGTCATTGCGTGCCTCGATGGGTGCTGCCGGCTGGCAGCGCGTCAACCGAAAATTTACCTGGCATAAAGTTGCCGGCGACCTCGCAGCTCTCTACGGGCGAATATTGAACACATCGTTGAGCACTCCCGCGATCTTGGCCACTGATTACGCCGATAAATCCATCGCACGGAACATCCCGCACTTCACTCGTAATCGCTTGCTAAGCGACGCAGCATAAGGATCCTACTCATTATGAATAATTCATCGAACAAGAATAAGCGTACGGCTTTCGTCACCGGTGGAGGGCAAGGTTTGGGTGCCGCAATTTGCGACGCACTCGTATTGGATAACTACACCATCGTGGTAGCCGACATCAACGAAACAAAGGCACAGGAGAAAGCCGGAAAGCTGCGCGACGAGGGCCATTCTGCGCATGCGGTTGCCCTGGACGTAAGCAACGAATCGTCTGTGCAGCGCGCGGCGTCGGAGGCCATGGAGAAGTTTGAACGGATTGATGCCTTGATCAACAACGCGGCGGTCGACGTTACGCAATCGATTGAAGAGCTCAGCGTCGCCGATTGGCAGCGTGTGATCAGCACCAATCTAAACGGTCCATTCTTGATGTCAAAATTTCTCGCGCCGCATATGCGAAGCAACGGTGGCGGCTGCATCGTCAATATCGCATCGACCGCTTCGCGCCGTGCCTGGCCAAATGCTTCTGCTTATCACGCCAGCAAGTGGGGTTTGCTCGGCTTGTCGCACGCCTTGCATGCGGAATTGCGCCCCTACGGCATCAAGGTAACGGCGGTGCTGGCAGGTGGTATGCGCACGCCATTTCTGCTCGACCGGTTTCACGACATCGATCCCAATGTATTGCAAGATCCCGCAAATGTCGCGCAGGCCGTGCGCTTCGCGTTGTCTCAGCCGGCGGAAACGGTGATTCCCGAAATCATGGTGCTGCCAATGCGGGAAACATCATGGCCCTGAAAAAATTCAGCGTGCCCTTGCACCCCACCGTGCACACGCAAGCCATTTTTCTCGATAAGGACGGCACCTTGCTGGTCGACGCACCCTACAACGTTGAGCCCACAAACATGGTGCTGGCCGATGGCGCCGCGCAAGCGCTCGCGTTGCTCGGAGACCTCGGTGCGCCTCTCGCGGTGATCAGCAACCAAGCTGGCGTCGCGCTCGGCAAGTTCAGCGAGAAGCAGCTCGGTGCGGTCCACGATCGCCTGGCCGAATTGTTCAAAGAATGTGGCGCGAAGCTCGCGGGCTTTTATTACTGCCCGCATCATCCAGACGGAAGCGTTCCGCGCTACGCGATGGCATGCGATTGCCGCAAGCCGGCGCCTGGCCTGTTATGGCGTGCGGCGGAGGATCTCGGCGTAGGGATGGAAAATTGCTGGATGGTCGGCGACATACTAGACGATGTCGAAGCCGGCCGGCGCGCAGGTTGCAATACGATATTGATCGACAACGGCAACGAGACCGAATGGTTTGTGAACGATTTGCGCCGCCCGCGTCACGTCGTCCGCAATATGCATGAAGCCGCCGCTTTGATCGCTCAATCCATCGGCAGGAATGTAATGCGCCCGATGCGGGTATCTAGCTGTCATCGGGGATAGACATGACAAAGTCATGGTCAGAGGCGCGTAATATTCTGTGTGTCCGGCTCGACAATATGGGCGACGTGCTGATGAGCACTCCGGCCATACGCGCGCTACGCCAATGCGGCGGCACTCACCATATCGCGCTACTCGCTTCATCCGCCGGCGCGGCGGTAGCCGATCACATTCCCGAAGTCGATAGCGCCATCGTCTACGACGCGCCGTGGATGAAGAGCGGCTACGGATACGACGCCATGGCGGACCGTCGTATGATCGCGCATCTCGAGTCGTGCAACTTCGATGCCGCTGTCATTTTCACCGTGTTTAGCCAGAATCCTCTTCCCGCCGCGTTGATGTGCCTGCTGGCCGATATTCCGCTGCGCCTTGCGCACTGCCGCGAGAACCCTTATCACCTGTTGACCGATTGGGTATGCGAGAGCGAGCCCGACGGAGGCATTCGCCACGAAGTGCAACGCCAACTCGATCTGGTCGCGCGCGTTGGTGCGCATACCCATAACGATCGTCTCTCTTTCCATGTGCGCGACGCGGACCATTGGACAATGCGCGAAAAGCTTGCGGCAAGCGGGACTGACATGAAACGCAGAAGGATCGTCATTCATGCAGGTGCCACGGCAGCATCCCGCCGCTACCCGGCCGAACGCTTTTCGCTCGTTGCGCAGATTTTGCAACGCGAGCTCGGCTGCACGGTGTTGTTCACGGGTAGTGCCGTTGAGCGTGAACTCTGCGAAGCGCTGCAAGCGTCCGTCCCGAATAGTCACTCGCTTGCAGGCGAGTTGAGCCTCGGCGAACTCGGCGCTCTGATTGCAGACTGCGCAGTACTGTTATCCAACAATACCGGACCGGTGCATTTGGCCGCAGCGGTCGGCACGCCGGTCGTCGATCTTTATGCACTCACCAATCCGCAACACACGCCATGGCAGGTACCAAACCGTGTGCTGTCGCACGACGTCTCTTGCAAGTATTGCTACAAAAGTATTTGCCCGCAGGGCCATCACGCGTGCCTGCGCGGAATCGAACCGCAGCAGGTCGTCGCGGCGGTGCGCGAGCTTTGGCAAAGCGAGCGCCATGAGGCTCACGCGATGCATGGCTCCAACCAGCAAACGATGGCTGCCTAGCGGTTCGAATCGATGGAGAATCCATGTATACACTTGGCATAAATGCCGTCTACCACGATTGTTCAGCGTGCCTGATATGCGACGGCAAAGTCATCGCGGCAGCGGAAGAAGAACGCTTCAACCATATCAAACACGGTAAGCGTCCCTTACCTTTCACTACTTGGCAGTTACCCTTCAACGCCATCGATTATTGCTTGGCGGAAGCCGATATTACCTTGGCCGAAGTGGACCATATCGCTTACTCCTTTGACCCCGAAGAACTGCATGGCTACACCGGTGGTACAACGATCACCCTACCGCTGCAACCATCGGCAACGCGACCAAGGCAACAGCATGCATCGCCGTGGGACCCGCTGTTCTTGTCGTACATCGTTAACGCACCGCGACAATTGTTGTCGGGCGCGCCGTTGCATTTGCAAAAGCGTTTTCGCGGACTAAGCCTGGAGCATATTCAGTCGCGCTGGCATTTCGTCGAACATCATTTCGCACATGAGGCAAGCGCTTTTCTCGCCGCGCCGTTCGACGACATGGCGGTACTGATCATGGATGGGCGCGGCGAGAGAGTGACGACCAGTTTCGGCGTTTTCCGCGACGGCCGATACACGCGCATCAAGCACATCGATCTGCCGGATTCACTGGGTCTGCTTTACGAAGAGGTGACCGACTACCTCGGATTTCTGCGTTCGTCCGACGAATACAAAGTCATGGCGCTCGCTTCATTCGGCAAGCCCGCGCACCTCGATGCGTTTCATGACATTGTCAAACTTCAGGACGGCGGCGGTTATCGTATCGTCGCGCCCCAACTTGTCGAACGCTTCGGACCCGCCCGCGAGCGAGGCGGCCCACTGACTCAGAACCACTACGATATCGCGCATTCTCTGCAAAAGGTACTGGAAAAAGCCGTGTTGCATATGGCCGCATGGCTGCAACGCGAAACGGATGCGCGCAATCTGGCGATGGCAGGTGGCGTCGCGCTCAATTGCGTGATGAACGCGCGCGTGCGCGACAGCGGCATGTTCGACCAGGTGTGGGTGCAGCCTGCTGCGGGCGACGCAGGTACCGCGCTAGGTGCCGCGTTGTGGGTCGATTACGAGCAACGCGCACGGAACGGCGATCGTAGCCGTAGATGGTCGATGCAGGATGCATATCTCGGCCCCTGCTACGGCGACGGCGAGATCGAACGATTCCTGACGTGGACCGGCGTGCCGTTCCGGCGGCTCAATGATGTGGCGGGCGAGACCGCTGTCCTGCTGTCGCGAAACAAAGTGATTGGCTGGTATCAAGGACGCATGGAATTCGGCCCACGTGCGCTGGGCGCGCGGTCGATTCTTGCCTCACCGATCGATCCGGCCATGCAGGCGAAACTCAACGAAATAAAAGATCGCGAGGATTTCCGTCCGGTCGCACCGGTCGTCATGGAGGAGCGCGCATCTCAGTGGTTCATTGCCAAGTCTGAAACTGCACCTCTCGTCGCGCCTTTCATGCTGTTCGTTTTCGATGTACGTCCGGAGGTCAAAAGCAAAATTCCCGCGGTATGCCATGTGGATGGAACTGCGCGCGTGCAAACCGTGCGGCGCGATCAGCACGCGCGCTACTACGATTTGCTTGCTGCATTCGAACGGCTGACGGGCGTGCCGATATTGGTCAATACCTCGTTCAACACGCGTGGCGAACCCGTTGTGTGCACGCCGCGCGACGCGGTGGAGTGCTTCTGGACATCGCCGCTCGACGCGCTGGTGATCGGATCTTTTCTAATTGAGAAGCCGGCGTCATGAGCACAGCGACAGATATCGCCGTTTCGGTCGTCGTGCCGACTTACCGCCGGCCCGATCTCTTGCAACGCCTATTGCAAGCGCTGCTGCGGCAGGATATGCCATTCGAATCTTACGAGATTGTCGTTGCCGATGATGGTCCAGACCCGATAACCGCGTCGCGAGTCCGGGCCATCGCACGACAGCACCATGCACCGCGCATAATTTACCTCGCCGTGACGAATTCGCAAGGGCCGGCTGGCGCACGTAATTGCGGCTGGCGCGCGGCACATGGCCGCATCGTTGCATTTACCGACGACGACACGATTCCAGCGCAAGACTGGCTGCGTCGTGGCGTCGAAGCACTTTCCGATAACGCAGATGCCGCCGCCGGAAAGGTAGACGTCCCCTTGCCGGCGCGGCCGACGGATTGGGAGCGCGAAACAGGCGGCCTATCGAAGGCCGAGTTCGTCACCGCCAATTGTTTTGTGACGCGCAATGCCTTGCTCGCAGTGGGTGGCTTCGACGAGCGCTACACGATGGCTTGGCGCGAGGACTCCGATCTGCAATTTGCGTTACTGCAAAGCGGTTACAAAATTGTCGCCGCGCCGCAAGCCATCGTCACGCATCCGGTGCGCCCCGCGCCGTGGGGAATCAGCCTGCGTCAGCAATGCAAGGTTTTTTTCGATGTACTGCTGTACCGCAAGCATCCTCATCTTTATCGCACACGCATCCGGCCCGTACCGCCGTGGCATTACTACGTCATCGTGTTGGCAATCGTCATCGCGCCTGTTTCGGCGCTTGCTGGTTCGCTCACAATATTTCTAACCGCCGCGTTTGTCTGGTTGGTGCTGACCGCACGCTTTTGCCTGCGGCGCCTGCGCGGTACTTCGCACAGCGTCGCTCATATTGCAGAGATGGTCGTTACGTCCGTCGCGATTCCCCCGCTTGCGTTGTATTGGCGGCTCAAGGGCGCATTGCATTTTCGCGTTGTCTTCCTGTAGGAGCCATCATGCAAGCAGAAATTCGCACTGCCGTTTCGCAAGAATGCCTCGATGGATTTTGCGCCGGCAATTTTGCGAAGAACTTTCTTCATGGCCGAGACCTGCCACAGCGCATTGCCGTGTTCAGAGCGCTGCAACTGGGCGATATGCTCTGCGCGGTGCCTGCATTGCGCAGTCTGCGCAAAACATTTCCGCTGGCGCAAGTGACGCTGATCGGCCTGCCTTCGGCGCGGGAATTCGCGATGCGTTTTCGTCATTACATCGACGAGTTTCTGGTTTTTCCGGGTACGCCGGACTTTCCCGAGCAAGCGGCCAATCTAACCGCGCTGCCGGCTTTCTACGCGGAAGCGCAATCGCGCAAATTCGATTTGGCAGTTCAATTACACGGTAGCGGGGAACATTCCAACGTCATTGTCAGACAGCTTGGTGCGCGGCGCGTAAGCGGCTTTCATCCAGCGGGTTCGCAACCGGACGACGATCTATTCATGTCCTGGCCCGATCAACTTCCCGAAGTATGCCGTTATCTTTCGCTGTGCCGCTTTCTCGGCTTCGATCACGCTGACGACGATCATCTGGAATTTCCGTTGACGATGGCCGACCTGCGGGAATGGTCGAGACTCGCTGCGGAGTACCGCTTGCAAAAGGATCATTACATTTGCGTTCACGCAGGGGCACGCATGCCGTCGCGGCGCTGGCCCGTCGAGCGTTTCGCTGAGGTAGCCAGCGCATTGGCGAACAAGGGCCATCGCATCGTGCTGACCGGCTCCGAAGGCGAACTGCCGATCACGGCGGCGCTGCGCCACGCCATTCTGCGGCACGGCATCCATGCGGATGGCATTATCGACATCGCAGGCAAAACGAATCTGGGTAGTTTGGCCGCGCTCATAAAAAATAGCCGTCTGCTGATCTGTAATGACACAGGCGTATCGCACGTCGCCGCCGCAGTTCGCGCGCGCAGTGTCGTCGTAGCGTGCGGCAGCGACGCGGCACGTTGGGCGCCGCTGGATACCCGACTTCATCGCGTGCTCGCCCATCACTTGCCATGCAGGCCTTGCATGCATCAGAGCTGCCCCGTAGCGGGCCATCCTTGCGCGGCCGGCGTGTCGGCTGCCATGGTGTTGAAGCAGGCGGCGAATCTGTCGCAGGCAGCCAGCCATGCACACTGATCGCGCACGGCGGCTGCGAATATTGACCTGGCATGTCCACGGCAATTATCTGTATTACCTGACGCACGTTCCGCACGATTTCTATATCGTCACGCGACGTGGCAATCCGCCCGGCTACGCGGGCAAGATCGGGCAATTACCGTGGCCCGACAATGTCCATGAAGTCACCGAAACGGCGGTACGCGACGGACAATTCGACTGCATTTTGTTTCAGTCGCGACAGCACTATCTGGAAGATCGCCAATCCGCGCTGAGCGCAGCGCAGCGTGCGCTGCCCACGATATTTCTGGAGCACGATCCGCCCCAGCAACATCCTACCGACACGAAACATTTCGTTCAGGATGCCAATACCTTACTGGTCCATGTGACGCACTTCAATGCGCTGATGTGGGATAACGGGATCACGCCGGTGGACGTCGTCGAGCACGGCGTCGTCGTGCCGCACGACGTGCGCTATAGCGGCGAACTAGAGCGAGGCATCGTGGTCGTCAACAACATGGGCCGGCGCGGCCGGCGCCTGGGCGCGGATGTCTTCATGCGCTTGCGCGCGAGCGTGCCGCTCGATCTAGCCGGCATGAACGCGCAGGATATGAATGGCGTCGGCGAGATCGGCAACTTGGAGCTGGCGGCCTTCAGTGCGCGCTACCGTTTCTTCTTCAACCCGATCCGCTACACAAGTTTGGGACTGGCGATTCTTGAAGCAATGATGATCGGCATGCCCATCGTCGGCCTGGCGACGACAGAACTCGTGTCGGTCATCCGTAACGGCGAAAACGGCTACTTGAGCAATCGGCTTCCCGAACTTGCCGATGTCATGCATCGACTGATCGCCGATCCGGCCATGGCCAAGGCATGGGGCGAAGGGGCGCGTCGTGTTGCGTTGAAGCGATTCAACATTGACCGCTTCGTATCGGATTGGTTGCGCGTTTTTGCGCGTGTAACGGAATAGCGGCGCACCGACCGGCGCACCAGCCGACGCACGAACGCGCAGCGCACATCGTGCAATTGAATGGAGGTGAACATCGTGAGAAGTAAGACCTACCGGCGCATCCTTGTCACTGGCGGAGCCGGCTTTCTCGGCTCGCATTTATGCGAGCGCTTGCTCGCGCGCGGTAATGAAGTGTTGTGCGTCGACAATTTCTACACCGGTTCGCGTGCCAATATCGCCCATCTGTTGGACAACCCGCGCTTTGAAGTGATGCGCCACGACATTACCTTCCCGCTGTACGTCGAAGTGGACGATATCTACAACCTCGCCTGCCCCGCGTCACCCGTTCATTATCAATTCGATCCGGTGCAGACGACAAAGACCAGCGTGCATGGCGCGATCAACATGCTCGGTCTTGCCAAGCGGGTAAAGGCGCGCATTTTCCAGGCCTCGACGAGTGAAATATACGGTGATCCGAAAATTCATCCGCAACCGGAACAATACTGGGGACACGTCAATTCCATCGGCCCGCGTTCGTGTTATGACGAAGGCAAGCGCTGCGCCGAGACGCTATTCATGGATTACCGCCGGCAACATGGCTTGTCGGTAAAGATCGCACGCATCTTCAACACTTACGGTCCGCGCATGCATCCTGACGATGGTCGTGTGGTGTCGAACTTCATCATGCAAGCGCTCGCCCGCAAACCACTCACGGTGTATGGCGACGGTTCGCAGACACGAGCCTTCTGTTATGTCGATGACATGATCGATGGATTTCTTCGTTTGATGGATACGCCAGACGATTTTGCGGGGCCGGTCAATCTCGGCAATCCCCATGAAATAAGCATGCTCGCAGTGGCGCGGGAAGTACTGCGCATTACCTCTTCGTCATCGAATATCCTGTTCGAGCCGCTACCCTGCGACGATCCGCTACAGCGCTGCCCCGACATATCGCTCGCGAGAAAAATACTCGGCTGGACTCCGCATATCCCTTTGCAGGAAGGGCTACGCCGCACCGTGCAATATTTTGAAAAAACGTATTTCGCCGGAAATATGGCGCAGACCGCTTGACGTCGACGGAGCATTCATCGTGAGCCGGCATCTGCATGAGCGTGTGGCCAATATTTCAAATGCGCTGATCGTTTCGCCGCACCTCGACGACGGGGTATTCAGCTGCGGCGCTTTCATGGCCGAACATACGGGCTGTACCGTATTGACAGTATTTGCCGGCGCACCGGACGAAGCTTCTATGCAAACGGAATGGGACAAAAAATGTGGTTTTGAAAATGCCCTCGTCGCGTGGCGCGTTCGCCGCGCTGAAGACTGTGCGGCGACGTCCTCGTTGAACGCAGATTGCGAATGGCTGAACTTTGTCGACGATCAGTACGCGCCGGATCAGAACAAGGGCGAAATAGCACCCGCAATTCTCGAATGCGCTTATCGCTTGCATCCGTCGGCCGTTTTCGTGCCCATGGGATTGTTTCATTCCGATCATCTTCGCGTCAGCGCGGCTTGTCTCGATTTGGTGCGCCAAAGGGCAATATCGTGCTGCATCGCCTACGAAGATGCGCTCTATCGGCGCAAAGCCGGCGCGGTGCAAGAACGCATGGTTTCCTTCGCCGCAGGAGGCGTTCTGGCGACCCCCGTGAGCCCGATGACCGCGGCGCCGGACTGCGTACAAAAGCGCAATGCGGTAAGCCAATACAACAGCCAGTTGCGTGCCTTCGGCTGGCAAGGGTTCGAAGATCTTTTTATGCCAGAAAGATATTGGCTGATCGAACGCAATCATGAATAACCATGACAATCGCATCACGCTGGTCGTGCTGACCTATAACCGGCGAGCGGAAGTACTGCGCACGCTCGAGAGTTTGTCATGTCTGCCGGAAAA